>JAIRNB010000273.1 GCA_031258265.1 Treponema sp.
TCTTCCACCAGCCATGCCTTCTCGTCTTCGCTGTACCGTTTCATAATACCTCCTGGTTAAGTGTTTCCCGAAAGTCTATGCCGCTTGTTCACAGAAAAAAAGGTGGGGTGAAATTGACGAATACAAATAAATATTCTTCAACCAATTTTGAAACGCTTCTTTTTTGCATATTTTTTAGCGTTTTCTATTACATTTTGGTCGATACTCAACGTTAATTTTGTATACATAATCATCTCCTACGTAATAATATAAGATATAGCTTACGTATTGTCATAAGTTTTTGTTTTTTGGCAGTAATTCCGAATTCAAAATCCCAAAACCGAAAAGACCTGCGGATCCCCCCATGGACCCGCAGACGGTACGGGGGCGCACACATACTGTGTAATGGAGGTATCGGTAAAAAAAACAAAAGCCCCGCGACCAAGGCCCCCTATGGACCCGCAGACGGTACGGGGACGCACACACACCGTGTAATGGGGGTGTCGGTGGAAAAAGCACGGGAGGGGCCCCTGGAGGGCCCCGTGCTTTTTCCAGCCGACAGGACCCCCGGACAAAGTCTCAGTGCGTCCCCGCTAACCCAACTTGGGTCCATGGGGGGGGGCTCCTTGTAATTTGACCCCGCAAGGCTTATTACTTATGGTATGGGTACAGCGCTCTCGCCCTACCGCCTTGGCAAGGCCAGGGACAGGTACAATGTCTTCAACTTTTTCGCCGCCCTCTCCTACGCGCTGATGGCGGGGAACATCATCACCCTTTTTGCCATGCGGCTGGGCGCGTCCTCCACCATGATCGGGCTCCTCAACGCCCTGGGCTATGCTTCCTTTTTTTTCCTGCCCCTGGGAAAGGCCCTGTGCAGGGTATTTCCCATCGTGGGGGTTTACAGCATCGCCTGGATACTGCGGGCCCTGTCCATGACGCCCGCCCTGTTCGTGCCGTTTCTGGAAGACGCGGGCCGGCATACCGAGGCTTTGCGCCTGCTCGTCCTGGGGACATCCCTGTTTCATCTGTTCCGGGGGATTGGGACCGTGGCCAATAACCCGGTGCTGGACAAGCTGGCCGCCGGCCCCGACCGGGGCAGCTATATGACCCTGATCCAGATTATCAACAATGCCGTGGCTATGTTTGCCGGCTTTGTCCTGGCCATGCTCCTGGGCCGGAACCCTTCGCTGTTCCTCTATGCGGTTATTATCGCCACGGGCATTGGGGGCGGGGTATTTAGCGGCGCGCTGCTCCGGGGCGTTCCCGAACCGGAAAAGGATAGCGCCGCTTCCCGCCGCGGGTTCTGGGCTGCCGCCAGGGAGGCCTTTTCCAGGAGGGCGTTCCGGGATTTTATAGTCCTGCTTTTTCTGATGGTCCTGGTTTCCGCGATTTCCCGGGCCTTCATCGTGGTATTTGCCCGGGAGGTATTCTCCCAGACCGACGGCATGGTCTCCCTCTTTACGGTCTTCGGCGGCCTGGGCGCCCTGGTGATGGGGCTGATCATCAAATTCCTGGTGGACAGGGTCGGAGCCAGGCCCCTGTACCTTACCTGCATCATCGTGGGGTTCGCCAGCCTCCTGCCGGCGATTTTTTTCCCCGCGGCCGCGCTGGACAAGGCCGCCACGGTGGTGCCCTTCCTGTCCTTCCTGTTTTTCATCGTCAACTTCGGGTTCATCGGGGCCGAAGGGATCGCCCAGACCTACTTTCTTGCCCTGATCCCCGCGGAAGGGATGATGAACCTGGGGATACTCTACTTTTTCGTCTTCGGCCTCGCCGGCGCAGGGGGCTCCTTTTTGGCGGGCATATTCCTGGACGCCTTTTCCGGCCTGGGTTTCCCCCTGTTCACCGCCTTCAGGATACTTTTCAGCATCCTTGCGCTGATTCTGCTGACGGTGCTGCTCTGCAGCAAGAAACTGGCATCCCTGGGATCCCTGCCCCTGAGGGGCGCCCTGGAGGTAATGTTTTCTTTCAGGGACCTCCGCGCCATTACCCTGCTGGACCGGCTGAAAAAGACCGAGGACTCCGGCGAGGAGGAGCTGCTCCTGGAGGCGCTCTACGACACCCCCTCGGCCCTGGCGATCAAGGGGCTGCTGGATAAAATGAAATCCCCCCGGCTGTCCGCCCGCGCCGATGCTATCCGCGCTTTAGGCGCCCTGGAGGACCTGACGGAGGACGCGGAGCAGGCGCTGATGGCGGATCTGACGGCCAACCCCTACACCACCGCCTATTTGTCAGCGCAGATCCTGGGAAACCACGGCTATCAAAACGCCATCCCGGTTTTGCGGAAATTGGCCGCCAGCGCCGACTATATGCTGGCCGGAGAGGCCATAATCGCCCTGGCAAAACTCCGGGACGAAAGTTTCCGTCCCAATATTGAGCGGATTATCACCAAAACGAGAAATCCCCGGTTAAAGATCATGGGGGTAGAGGCTTTTGGCATCTACGGTTCCCCCAATTCACTCTCCACCCTGGTGGGAGCGCTTCGGACAAAGGACCCGCCCCCCTACCTCCTGGATACGGTCGCGCTCTCCATGGCGGCTATCCTGGGCATTGAAAACAAGTTTTACCCCCTGCTGGTTCGTTTTTTGGAGCAGCCCGCCCAGGCCGCGGTCATAGCCATGGATGAAGCCGAAGCCGCCTGCGAGTCCTTCCTGTCCCGCCGCCGGGGCTGGAAATTCCGCAGGGAAACCGGCGGAATCGCCGTGAAACAGGCGAAGGACCTCCAGGCCGCGGTCGCCTCCTACATGCGGGACTCCGACGGCGCCCCCCTGGCCCGGTGGATCCTGGAACTGCCCGACGACCGGGCGCAGGAGCTGGTCCGCACGGTCCTTTCCGAAGCGGCCCTGGACGATGAATTTGCCGCCCACGACCGGCTCAAACTCCTCATTGCCTATTGGTCCGCGACCCGCCTCCGGTAGCGGGGGGGACTATCAGGATTCCGGCATATTTTTCATATATATTTCGACTGACAATTGACACTGTTTACGCCAGTCCTTAGTATGAATGTATGGCAGATGAAATAGTTTTGACTGATGCCGATTTTGACAGGTATCGCGATCTTGTTTATAAAGAATGTGGTATCAATTTTACCGACACCAACCGCTCGATTCTGGAGGGCAGACTGAAAGAGCGGCTGCGATCCAAGCCGGGGACGACCCTGGCCTCCTATTTTAGCGTTATTTCCAAAGATAAAGAAGAACTCAAGGCTTTTATTGACTCGGTTACCACCAATCTAACCCGGTTTTTTCGCAACCAGGCCCATTTTGACGCCCTGGAACGGCATATTATCCCGGAACTGATGCGGATCAAGAAGGCCTCGGGGAGTTTTACCATAAAGATCTGGAGCGCCGGCTGTTCAACCGGGGAGGAACCCTATTCCATCGCCATGCTGCTCAGCAATATACTGCCGCAGCCCTGGAAATTCGAGATTGTCGCCAGCGACATCAGCCTCAAGTGCCTTATGACCGGCAAAGAAGGGTTCTACTCCGAAAACCGCATAGAGGGCATTCCTGACAACTACCTGAAAAAATACTTTGACAAGGTTGCCGGGGGCTATAAAGTAAAGGCAGATATTATGTCGAAGATCCGCTTTGATTACCATAACCTCCAGAACGATTCGGGCCAGCGCAACCTGGATATTGTCTTCTGCCGGAACGTGATCATCTACTTTGACGAGGTTACCCAGGCCAGGGTGGTGAACCGGTTCTGGGATTCCATGGCCTCCAAGGCGTTTCTTTTCATCGGACATTCGGAGTCTCTCTTTGGCATGGACACGAAATTTGAATTCCTAAAGACCGAATGGACGACCCTGTACCGGAAATGGATATAAAGGTTAAGGTGAAATAGTATGGCTGAGGATATCACGGTTTTAATTGTCGACGATTCGGCGCTGATGCGTAACCTCATCGGAAGGATGATAGAGGCCACTCCCGGGCTTGCGGTTGCGGAAAAGGCCATGAACGGGGTCTTCGCGCTGCAAAAAATTCCCAGGGTCAACCCGGATGTCATTGTTCTGGATCTGGAAATGCCGGAAATGAACGGCATCGAATTTCTCAAGGAGCGAAAGAGGCTGGGAATCGCCATTCCGGTGGTGATCCTCTCCTCCATTGCCGCCCGGGGCGCGGAAATCACCATGGAGGCGCTCGCCCTGGGGGCCAGCGACTTTATTCAAAAACCTTCGGGTTCGGTGTCCGAGGATATCCACACCGTAAAGGACACCCTGGTGGGGATGCTCCTGGGCTATGGCGGCCAGTACCGCCGGAGTCAGGGCAAACGGGTGGTTCCCACCGTGGACTTTACCGCAAAAACCCTTACCCCCCTGCCGGGCGGCGCGGCCCAGCCCGAATCGGTGGGCGCCATTCTGGGAGTGCATACCGGCGCCGAGGCGGCCAAACCTATTGTGCCGGTCCGCAGCCATGCCAAGACGGAGATAATCGCCATCGGCATTTCCACCGGCGGGCCCGACGCGCTCCGGGTGGTATTTTCAAACCTGGATAAGGATCTCAAGGCGCCTATCGTGGTGGTCCAGCATATGCCCCAGGGCTTTACCAGTGAATTTGCCAAGAGCCTGGACCGGCTCTGCCCCCTGGAAGTAAAGGAAGCCGAGGAGGGCGACGACATAGTTCCTGGACGTATCCTCATAGCCCAGGGAAACAAACACCTGGAGGTGGAGCGCCGGGGCGTAAAGGTGACGGCCCACCTTTCCGACGCGCCCCTGGTGAGCGGGCACCGGCCCTCCGCTGACGTGCTCTTCGCCTCGGTGGCGCTGGTCTACACCAACCACGCCCTGGGGGTGATCATGACCGGCATGGGCCGGGACGGCGCGGCGCAGTTGGGAACCATCTACAAGGAAGGCGGCATGACCCTGGGCCAGGACGAAGGCTCCTCCGTGGTCTACGGAATGCCCAGGGTGGCCTTTGAGCTGGGCCATGTTCAGGAGCAGGTCCCCCTGGGCAAAATGGCCCGCCGCATCTGCGACATTGCCAAGGCTCAGCGCTGAGAATTTTTTACCGTAAAAGGGAAAAGGGGGGAAGTCTCCCCCTCGCTTCAAAGCCTGCGGCTTTTCCGCTACCCCCTCTGCGGGGGACACCCCCGCAACGCCCCCGCGCTTTTGCCGGACAATCTCCCGTAGAGTTTCATCGTGTAATATTTTTGTGCCCAAAAGAGTATAGGTGAGAATGTCACAAAACTTACAACCCGCAATCATTCGTGCTAATCGAGTATTCGAATAGTATGTTATAGATTCCAAGCCCCATCCTTTGTTAACGAGGGCTTGACAAGCCGGTAAAATGCCGGTAACGTTAAATCGTAAAATCGGGGAAGGAGTTCGGGTGTATAGGCACAAGATGCTGCATACGGCGCATATAAATCTCAAAGCTAACGCGAATCCGCATGGTTCGCCCGCTCTGACGCTTGGGGGGGGGGGGGGGGGGGGGGGGGGGGGGGGGGGGGGGGGGGGGGGGGGGGGGGGGGGGGGGGGGGG
>JAIRNB010000293.1 GCA_031258265.1 Treponema sp.
CCCCAGCTAAAGCTGGGGCGCATTGGTAAATTTTGGGGTATTTTCTGGCGCTAAGCCATCCCGCATTGTCAAATAAACAAGCTGCGCTTGCCTACCGTGGGCTCAGCTAAAACCGGGGCGCATTTTTCAATTTGGGGACATACGGAGGCGCTATGCGTAGCCGCAATGGTTTAATATACAGCCTTCGGCTGCCTGGGCCGGCAGGATGCCGGCTGTGATAAACGCATACGTTTTTGCGAAGCAAAAACGTAAAGCTAAAAAATGGCATGGATGCCATTTTTTAGCAGCGCAAGGGATAGTAGGGGGCGCGAAGCGCGCCACCGCAGTCCCGCCGGAGGCGGGACGAGGAGGCCGGAGCGGGTAGGGACCCGCGGAGCCCCGAAAAGCCCGGTCCCCGCCCCCGGAGGGGCGGGGATGCGCCCAAAATACGGGTCTGAAAATGGGGCCTTGACGATTCACGGGGGGAGGGCTAAATTCAGTCCGGTAAATTAATTCTTGGGCAGGGTGATGTTTCATGGCCGATTTGCATAACGATGCGCTGGAAGACGAGGATTTTGACACGATTCTTTCGGCGAATATCGATTTTTCCGGGACCCTGAATTTTGAAAAGCCCTTTCTTATCCGGGGGAGGCTTTCCGGGGAGATAGACGCCCGGAGTCTTCTGGTGATCGACGAGGAGGCGGTGGTGGAGGCCAACATCAATGCTTCCCGGGTGGTGATCCGGGGGCAGGTCAGGGGGAATGTGACGGCTGCGGAAAAGGTGGAGCTTGCGCTGACGGGGAAACTGATGGGTAATGTTACCGCCCCGGAAATTCTGATGGAAACCGGCTGTGTTTTCAATGGTTTGTGTACGATGACGGGGAAAAGTCCTGTGGTATGAGTGTTATCCGCCGCCGTTCTGTCCTGCCTTTGGTCCGGCTGTCCTGGCTTATCCTCCTTTTTTGCCTGGCGGCAGCTTCCTTTCTCCCGGCCCAAACGAGGCCCGATGCCCTGCTGGAGTACCGGAATGGTAATTATGAGCGGGCGGTGGCGATTTGCAGGGATGAAATTACCCAAAATCCCGGTAATCTGGATTCTCATGTGGTGATCTGCTGGAGTCTTCTGCGTTTGAACCGTTTTGAGGAGGCCGGCGCTTATGCCAGGGCCGGCAGGAATTTAAGCCGCTACGATGTGCGGATCACCGAAATTCTGGGGGAGATAAGCTACTTCGAGGGCCGTAATAACGACGCATTACAGTATTTTCAGGAGTATATCAACCTGGCCCCCGAGGGGCAGCGGATCGACACGGTGTACTACTTTCTGGGGGAGATATACATTCGCCTGGGCCGCTACCGGCACGCCGATATAGCCCTTTCCACGGCGGTCCACTGGATGCCGGGGAATGCGGCATGGTGGACCCGGTTGGCCTACGCCCGGGAGAACGCGGGAGACCTGGCGGAGGCTGTGGCGGCCTACGAGCGGGCCCTGGCCCTGGACTCCCAGCTTAGTGACGCCCGCCGGGGGCTTGAACGCGCCCGCCGGGCCCTCCCCTCTCCCTGACGCCGGGGGGCGGGGGATGTTTCTTTTTTCTATCCACACTATTGGCTGTAAGCTAAATCAACTGGAAAGCGAGGCGGTGGCCGACGCCTTTCGCAGGGAGGGTTTTCCCGTGGTTCCCTGGGAAGGGCCGGAGCGACAAAGACCCGGCCCCCTGCCTAACCCGGCGGCTTCGGCAGTTTCGGCGGCTTTAGATCCGGCGGTTTCCGCTTCGGCGGCTTTGGATTTAGCGGGGGAACCCCGGCTCCTGGTGGTCAATACCTGTACGGTTACTTCCATGGCGGAACAAAAGGCCCGGCGGCTTATTCGCGGGGCCCTGCGGGAAGGGGCATGGGTTCTTGTAACCGGCTGCTATGCCCAGCTTAACGGGGCGGAGCTGGAGGCCCTGGGGGGGAATTCGGGCCGGCTTTTCGTTGTTCCGGGGGATAAAAAAAGCGCCCTCCTGGATTTGCCCCGTTTTTTGAGTTCCCGCCTAAACGATTCCCCGGAATTTTTCCGGGGGGAAGATCCGCTTGTCCTTATCCGGCAATGGCTTTTGGGGACGGGGGATGATCTTGGAGGCCGTTTCCGTTTTGTCCCTGAAAATTTCTCCTCCCATTCCCGGGCCTTTCTAAAAATCCAGGATGGCTGCGACCGCCGCTGTACCTATTGCCGGGTCCGGATCGCCCGGGGGGAGAGTCTAAGCCTTCCCCCACAGGAGGTTCTGAGGCGTCTTAGGGCCCTGGAAGTCCGGGGCTGCGCGGAGGCGGTGCTTACGGGGGTGAATATCTGCCGCTATAGGTCCGCTGAGAATCCGCCGTCCATGGGGCTGGGGGCCCTGATAAACTATCTTTTAGGGGGAACAGAACGGATTAGGCTGCGGCTTTCCTCCCTGGAACCGGAGGACATCGACGGCGAACTTTTAGAATCCCTTAAAAGCGGGCGGATTCGGCCCCATTTCCACCTTTCTATCCAGTCCGGCAGCCGCCGGGTCCTGGAAAGGATGGGCCGGAACTACGGCCCTGAACAGGCGGCCCGGGTGGTTTCCCGGCTGCGGGAACTAAAGGAAGACCCTTTTTTAGCCTGCGACATTATCACCGGTTTCCCCGGCGAGGAGGAGGGGGATTTCCTGGAAACCCTGGAGTTCTGCCGGCGGATGGATTTTGCCTGGATTCACAGTTTCCCCTATTCCCCCCGGCCGGGAACCGCCGCCTGGGCTTTCTCCGGCAGGACGCCCCAGCGGGAAGCCTCCGCCCGGGCGGCGAAGCTTTTGGACCTGGCCCGGCGGGGCCGAAGGGATTATGCCCGCCGCTGGCTGGGGAAGGAACTGGAACTGGTCCTGGAGGCTAAGGGGCCGGGGAAAAGAGGGATCGGCGGAAAGGGGCCGGCGGAAAGAGAGGAGGCGCAGAAGGGGCCTCCCTCCCCGCCGGAATTCCGAGAGCTTAGGCGGCCCTGGGGGGGGACCAGCGAAAACTACCTGAAGCTCCTGGTGCCCCCGGAATGGCTGCCCCCCGGCCTTGGCCCCGGCAGTATCTTGCGCTGCCGCGTCCGGGAACTTGCCGGCCTCCAGGCCCCCGGCGGGAGTTTTCCCCCCGGCGGGGAATTTGACGGCCTGGGGGACCCCCGCCGGTGTTGGAACATATATGCCTCCCCTTAAAATACGCTTTACTTACCCCGTGTATTGACGGCGGGGAGTTTTTTCCGGCATACTGGCGGGACTTGGGCCGCTAGCTCAGTAGGTAGAGCAACGCCCTTTTAAGGCGTGGGTCACGTGTTCGAATCCCGTGCGGCTCATCCATTTACACGCTTACCCCGGAGAAACCCGCGGGTAGGCGTTTTTTATGCCGGATGGCGTCAGCCACCTTTTCAGGAGTATTCATGTGGCAAAGGACATCGGCGCGCCGGTAATTAAAAAAGACCACGGCCCTAAGATCCGGGGGGAAGCCCTCTATGCGGCGGACCGGCCCCGGACGGGTATCCTCTGGGGGAAATTCTGCCGCTCCGCCCGGCCCCGGGCCAGGATTGCCGGTATACACATTCCCCCCCTGCCGCCGGGCTACTTCGCCGTGGGGGCCGCCGATGTGCCGGGGATCAACCGGGTCCACATTGTCCTGGACGATACCCCGGTATTCGCCGCCGATACCGTGGAGTTTACCGGCGATCCCCTGCTCCTCATTGCCGGGGAGGATTCCCGGCTCTGCGGGGAGCTGGCGGCGGCGGTACTCGTCGAATACGAAGAGCTGCCGCCGGTCCTGGACATGGCAAAATCCGAAACCGCCTTTTTTGACTATCACTACTCCAAGGGGGACTTTGAAGAGGCCCTGGGGGAGGCGGAAGATGTCTATGAGGAGGAATTCCGCACGGCCCGGCAGGAGCATGTCTACCTGGAGGGCCAGGGGATGGCCGCCTGGTTCCGGGAGGGAAAGATCACCGTCCAGGGCAGCATGCAGTGTCCCTACTATGTCCGCGGCGCCGTCTCCCAGGCCCTGGGTCTCCCCGCCGGTAAGGTAAGGATCGTCCAGGATTATACCGGCGGCGGTTTCGGCGGCAAAGAAGCGTTCCCTTCGATCCTCGCCTGCCAAACGGCAACGGCGGCCTTAAAGGCCGGGGGTAAAGAGGTCCGGGTGATCTTCGACCGGCAGGAGGACATGGAGTATACCAGTAAACGTCACCCCTCCCGCTGCCGCTACCGGGCCCTCCTCAAGGGCGGCAGGGTCACGGGGCTGGAGGCGGAGATCCTCTTTGACGCCGGGGCCTATACCACCCTTTCGGCGGTGGTACTCCAGCGGGGGATCATCGCCGCCATGGGGGTTTACAACATCCCCAGCCTGAAGATATCGGGAAAGGCGGTGAAGACCAACACCGTCCCCTCCGGGGCTTTCCGGGGTTTTGGAGCCCCCCAGGTTTTCTTTGCCGTGGAAACACTGATGTCCCATATAGCGGGAAAGCTGGGGGAAGAACCCCTGGCCTTCAAGGAACGGCATCTGGCAAAGCAGGGGGACAGGACCTCCACCGGCGGGGTTTACCATTTTCCCGTTCCCCTCAAAGCCATGATCAGCGAGGCCGATTCCCTGAGCGCTTACCGGGAAAAGAGGGCCCGCTATGCCGGAAACCAGGGGGGCCGTTACCGGCGGGGTATCGGCATGGGGCTCTGCTTCCACGGGGCGGGTTTTACCGGGGCCGGGGAAAGGGACCTGATCAAGGCGAAGGCGGGCCTTAAAAAATACCCCGGGGGAACCGTGGAAATACTGGCCGCCCAGGCGGATATGGGCCAGGGAATCAAGACAACCCTCTGCAAGATCGTTTCAGAGGAGCTGGCCCTGCCCATGGAAAAGATCAGCTTCGAGAATCCCGACACGGACCGGGTGCCGGACTCCGGCCCCACCGTGGCATCCCGGAGCCTCATGATCGTAGGAGAACTGCTGCGCCGGGCGGCGCTTAAGCTGCGGGAAAACTGGAAGGAGGGGGAGGAGCAGATCGTGGAGGAAGGCTACCGGGAACCGGATTTTGTCCTCCCCTTTAACCTGGAAACCTTTTCCGGCGACGCATATCCCGCCTATTCCTGGGCGGCGGTGGCGGTAGAACTAAAGGTCGATACCCTTACCGGGGCCCATGAAATTCTGGGGGCCTGGGGGAGTTTCGATGTGGGCCTTCCCATTGACCGCCGCATCGTTGAAGGCCAGATGGAGGGGGGTATGCTCCAGGGCCTGGGTTACGCCTCCATGGAAAGAATGGGGGAAAGTGAAGGCCGGCTGCAAAATATTACCCTAAGCGATTATATCATCCCCGGCGCCCAGGATGCGCCAGTTCTCAAGGTATTGCTCCACACGGAAAAATACCCCGCCGGCCCCTACGGGGCGAAGGGGGCCGGGGAGCTTCCCGTGGTCCCCATGGCCCCCGCGTACCTGGAAGCCCTGGAACAGGCCCTGGGAACAACGGCGCTGCGGCACATCCCCTTTAGCCCGGAGGATACCCTGGCTGTCCTGGAGGGGAAGCATGGTTGAAGTTGTCTTTACCCTGAACGGCGAGGAAAGACGCTGGCGGGGAGAGGCCGGCGGACGGCTCCTTGACGCCCTCCGGGACACGTACCGCCTTACGGGGACTAAATGCGGCTGCGGGGAGGGGGAATGTGGGGCCTGCAGCGTCATTGTCGATGGCAGACTCTGCCCCAGTTGCATGATCGCCATGGGGCGGCTGGGGGCTTCTTCGGTGATCACCATCGAGGGCTACCGGGAAACGGAACGTTTCGCCGCCCTGGAAAGGGCCTTTGCCGTCTTTTCCGCGGTACAGTGCGGCTTCTGCAGCCCCGGCATGGTGCTGGCGGCGGAATGTCTTCTCTCCCGAAATCCCCGGCCCGCAGAGGGGGAAATCCGGGAGGCCCTGGCGGGAAACCTCTGCCGCTGTACGGGCTATAACGCCATCGTCAAGGCCGTAGCCCTGGCGGCGGAAGAGGGGCTTGGGCTTTGGTAGGGCCCATGGTTCCGGAAAGCCTGACGGAAGCCCTGAAACTCCTGGCCGGAACCCCCCGGCCCGTCCCCTTTGCCGGGGGTACGGAACTCATGGTCCAGGCCGGGAAGATAAGGGAGGCCGGGAAGACAAAGGAGGCCGGGGACTACCTCTTCCTCCACCGTATCCCCGAACTCCAGGGCATTGGCGGGGAGGGAAGGGTCCGTATCGGCGCGGCACTGAACTTTGCCGGACTTATCGGAAGCCCCCTCTGCCCTCCCCTGCTCCGGCGGGCGGCCCTGGGTATCGGGGCGCCGGGAATCCGCAACCTGGGAACCATCGGGGGCAATATCTGTAACGCCTCCCCCGCGGGGGACAGCCTCCCCCCCCTCTACCTTTACGACGCGGTACTGATCCTCGCCTCCCTGGGGAAGGGGGGGGAACTCCTTTACCGGCGGCTTCCCATCGAAGACTTTATCCTGGGGGTCAGGAAGACCGCCCTGGGGGAAGGGGAACTCCTGGCCGCCCTGGAGATTCCGGCGGCAAGCTTTAGCCACGAGGCTTATGAAAAGGCGGGGGCCCGGAAGGCCCAGGCAGTCAGCAAGCTTTCCTTCGCCGCCGCCGCCCTGGTCGAAGGGGGGTTGATCCGGGATTTCCGGGCCGCCTTCGGCGCTGTGGGGCCCAGGGTCCTCCGCTGCCGGGACATAGAAGATTCCCTGCAGGGCGCGGAGGCGGCGGCGCTGGGGGAGGAAAACAACCTGGCCGGGGAAATCATCAGGGCCTACGGGGAACGGCTGCGGCCCATCGACGATCAGCGTTCCACCGCGGAGTACCGCCGGACCGTATGCCTCAGGCTTTTGGGAAATTGTCTCAGGTGGCTGGGGTCATGATACAACTAAATTTGTTTATGGGCGCATTTTTGCGTGCCCGCAAAAACCGGGCTATCGCTGCAATTCCTCAGCTTTACCTGCGGTAAAGCCTCCGGTATTTCCGCTCTATCCCTTGCGCTGCTAAAAAATGGCATCCATGCCATTTTTTAGCTTTACGTTTTTGC
>JAIRNB010000304.1 GCA_031258265.1 Treponema sp.
GGTTTTTTGGTACTAAGCGAGACCGCTGTCTTTGCCTACAAGTGTACCGATTTTTATTATCCCGAAGATGAAGGCGGGTTCATCTGGAACGATCCCGCCATCGGCATAACATGGCCGGATATCGGCATGGAATACATACTGTCCGGTAAAGACAAAAAACTCCCCGCCTTCACGGCCCCCGGTATGAACGGTGTCTGAAGATCTTAAGCCCCTCGAATCCCCCCTTTGGCTCATCGGTAACAAGGGCATGCTGGGGACGGAACTTTCCCAGCTTCTCGAAAAACAGGGTATCCCCTTTACCGGGACCGACCGGGAAGTGGACATCACCAGCCCGGCGGCCCTGGACGCCTATGCGGAAAAACAAAACGCCCATGGCCGGATTAGCTGGATCATCAACTGCGCCGCCTATACCGCGGTGGACAAGGCGGAGGATGATGTTGAAACCTGCCGGAATTTGAACGCCGAAGGGCCTGGCAACATCGCCCGGACGGCGGAAAAATTCGGCGCCCGGTTCATCCAGCTCTCCACCGATTATGTCTTTGACGGCCGGGGTATCCCCCTCGCCGGGGAGGCCGCCCCCTTTAGACCCTACCGGGAGGACGACGAAACCAGGCCCATTGGGGTCTATGGCCTTACCAAACGGGACGGAGAACGGCGGGTTCTGGAAAACCACGGGGAATCTTATATCATCCGTACCGCCTGGCTTTACGGTGAACACGGCAATAATTTTGTCCATACCATGCTGCGCCTTATGAACGAACGGGAAGAAGTAAAGGTGGTAGACGATCAGTGGGGCAGCCCTACCTGGGCGGCGGATCTGTCCCGGGCCCTGGTGTCCCTAATCATGGCCTGTGACGGTCCTGCGGCCCCGGCCCCCGGCCTTTACCACTACACCAACGAAGGGGCCGTTACCTGGTTTGGTTTCGCGCGGGAAATCTACCGCCTGGGGCAAAGCCTCGGCCTTATAAAAAAGAACTGCGCCCTGCGGCCCTGCGGCAGCGCCGAATACCCCGCCAAAGTTAAACGCCCCGCTTACTCGGTGCTGGACAAGACAAAGTTTAAGACGGCCCTGGGCCAGACTATTCCCCCCTGGAACGAAAGCCTTAAACGGTATCTGGAATCCCGGGCATAGCGGATACAAAAAAAGGCTTACCCAAAATTTCATTTTTTGGAGACAGGTAAAACTTGTCCGGTAAGTTCCGTTTGTCCGGCTGCCTCCGGGTAAAGGAGTTTTCGTGGTTAATATAACGGTAATCGGAACCGGCTATGTGGGCCTTGTTTCCGGGGCCTGCCTGGCGGAATTCGGTAATCATGTTACCTGCGTGGATACCGACACCGCAAAGATCGAAGCCCTTAAAAGGGGAATTATCCCCATATTCGAGCCGGGGCTGGAGGATGTGGTAGAACGAAATGTCCGCGCCCAACGGCTTTTCTTTAGCGACTCCCTCCCCTCCGCCATAAAGAACGGCGGTGTAATTTTCATCGCCGTGGGAACTCCCCCCGCGGACGACGGCAGCGCGGACCTGGGTTTTGTTGAAAAGGCGGTCCGGGAGGCGGGCGCTCTCATCGAGGACTACGCCGTTTTTGTGGATAAAAGCACGGTCCCTGTGGGGACCGCCCGGAAGGTTCGCCGGTGGGTACAGGAGACCCTGGATACACGGGGACTCGCCGTTCCCTTTGACGTGGTTTCCAACCCCGAATTTCTGCGGGAGGGGAATGCGGTATACGATTTTACCCATCCGGACCGGGTAGTCATCGGCAGCGACAGCGCCAGGGCCAGGGAGATCATGAAGGAAGTCTACCGCGCCCTCTATCTTAACGAAACTCCCTATATCGAGACTTCCTGCGAAACGGCGGAGATGATCAAGTACGCCTCCAACGCATTCCTGGCGGTAAAAATTTCGTTTATCAACGAGATCGCCAACCTCTGCGAAAAAACGGGCGCCAATGTCAAAGATGTATCCAGGGCCATGGGCCGGGACGGACGTATCGGTTCCAAATTTCTCCACGCCGGACCCGGTTATGGCGGTTCCTGTTTTCCCAAAGATACTCGGGCAATCTCCGCCACGGGCCGGCAGTACGGCGCCCCCCTTTCGATTGTGGAGACCGCTATTCAGGCTAATGAACGGCAAAAGACCCTCATGGTCAATAAAATCGAACAGGGGCTGGGGGGCTCCGGGGCTTTGAAGGGAAAAACCATTGCCGTCCTGGGCCTGGCTTTTAAGCAGAACACCAACGACATGCGGGAATCCCCGGCCCTTGCCATTTGCGAGGGCCTGGCGGCGCGGGGCGCCCGACTCCGGGTCTGGGATCCCCAGGCCATGGAGGAGGCCGTCTGGCGGCTCAAGAACATCGCCGGGCAGCTTTACTTCGCAAAAGACGAGTACGATACCTTAACGGGCAGTCACGCCCTGGTCCTGGTTACCGAGTGGAACCAGTTCCGCAATCTTGATCTGGACCGGATAAAAAAAACCCTCCTGGGCCCCTGTTTTTTCGATTTACGGGATATTTATAAACGGGAAGAAGTGGAAGCGGCGGGGTTAAGTTACTTTGGGGTGGGCGTCTAAGGGTCCATGAAGATACTTGTCACCGGAATAGCCGGATTTATCGGCAGCCACCTGGCCGGCCGTTTGGCCGCCCAGGGTGAAACGGTTATTGGCATTGACAATATCAACGATTACTACGATGTCGATCTAAAATACGGCCGCTTGGCGGATTTAGGTTTGCAGGCTGCCGCCGGTCCGGCAAAAATCCAATCTACCCGCTATCCTTCCCTAAGTTTCCGTAAAATGGATTTGACCGGCGCCGATGCCGTCCATGCCCTGTTTGCAGCGGAACAGTTTGATCTGGTAGTACACCTCGCCGCCCAGGCGGGGGTCCGCTATTCCCTGACCAATCCCCAGGCATACATCACCAGCAATATACAGGGTTTCCTGGCGGTACTGGAGGCGATCCGGGCCTTTCCGGTAAGGCATCTGGTTTACGCGTCCTCAAGTTCAGTCTATGGCCTTGACAGCGCCCAGCCCTTTTCCGAGGACAGCGCAGCGGACCACCCCGTAAGCCTTTATGCGGCTACCAAACGGGCCAATGAACTTATGGCCTATAGTTATTCCCATCTGTACGGAATTCCCTCCACGGGGCTGCGGTTTTTTACGGTTTATGGCCCCTGGGGCAGGCCGGATATGGCCCCCTTCCTCTTTACCAAGGCCATTCTGGAGGGCCGCCCCATTGATGTCTTTAACCACGGGCAGATGCGGCGGGATTTCACATACATCACTGATATTGTGGAAGGCATTGTCCGGGTCATGGACAAGGCCCCTGGCCGGGCCGGCCCTCCGGTTCCTGAAGCCGCGGCTTCTTCCGGCGCCCATAGTTCCACCGCCGGAACCCCGGTTCCCGCCCGGATTTACAATATCGGCAACGGCGCCCCGGTTTCCCTCCTCGATTTTATTCATGCCCTGGAAGATGAGCTGGGCCTCAAGGCCCGGATGAACATGCTGCCCCCCCAGGCCGGGGATGTTCCGGTCACCTGGGCGGACTGCGGCTCCTTGGAGGCTGTTACCGGCTGCCGGCCCCATACGGGGATCCGGGAGGGGATTCGCGGCTTTGTCGCCTGGTACCGGCGTTTTTATTCAAGGGTTTAGTCCGCCCCACAGTCTTTCGGTTGTCCGTTCCGGTAAACGGCAAGGGTATCCGCCGGATACACCTTAACGATTCTTTTGTCCGGGATAAAAAAACCAACATGGAAGCGCAGGAATTATTTGCCCTAAACGATGAGCTGGCATGGCTGCTGCGCAGCGGCGGTTCGTTGTATGCGGAAGAAACGCTGGTCAATGGCAGTTCATTTCGGGGCATCGACACCGATCAGTTTGACTTGTTTTTACAAAAGAAAAAGTCCTACGGACTTTTCTCACCGGGGGTCTCTTGCCTCGCCATCATTGGCTGGGAATTGAACCGCCCCAGAGGCTTCCCCGCCGAAAGGCGGGTTCTTGGGTATTAGACCCCCCTCGAATAAAACGAAAGCACAGGTGACAAGCTCATGAACCACAAGATTACCGGTATTATCGAACAGGTCCGCCGGGACCTTGGCGCGGCGGAGCGGAGACAGGCGGAGCATCTTTACAACGAAGATTGCTGTATCCTTCTGTCCCAGTCACCGCTGGCGGTGGAATTCGCCGTAGCCGGTGACGCGGCGGCGGAGGAAGTAGAATGTACCCTGTGCATCGGGGAAGACGGGGAAACCATAGACCCGCGGATAAACGGTAAACCCGGGGCCTGGGATCCGTATACCTATGCCTGCCTCCTGCGCTATGAAGAAGAACTCAAGCGGCCGCGCTTAAAAAGCGGACACGATAAAAAATATACCCGGGAAGGCATGATACGGCGGGTTCTGGAGGAACGGCGGGAAAAGGCGGAAAAAGCGGACTACCGCATCAAATGGGCGGACAATATATACGGCGATCATATCCTGACCAACGAAAAGGGATTTCGTTATACTGTTTTTCTGAGGGATTTTGAAAATGAAACCGGCTACAGCGACAGCGCGGATGCGGCCTATAACAAGCTGGGAACCACCAAGCATATCATGTACGCCTTTGCTAAACTCAAGGAAAACGCGGCCCTTTACAACAAACTGGATAAGACATTCCCGTTCATTGAAGTCTACTGCGACCCGCTAAACGATTATAACATAAGCTGGTATTATCCCGCGGAACTGCCGCCCGGCGAAAAAGAACTCATCAACAAATTTTTTAAGACCAAACCCTTTATCGAAAACGCCAAAATAAAATCGTTCTTAAAATTTATCGAAGCCGCGGAATCCTTTAATACCATCCGTGTGCGCCCCGAGGTGCGGGAAAAGGTGGAACGGTGGTACGAAGACCGCATGCTGGAGGATCTGCGGGGAAAGGCAAAACCGGATTTTTCCCGCATCAAGGCGAATCTTTTTCCGTATCAGGCCGAAGGTGTCGATTTTGCCCTGTTCCGCCGGGCCGCCATTATCGCCGATGAAATGGGGCTGGGTAAAACCATCCAGGCCATCGGGACCGCGGTTTTAAAAAAGCAGATCTTCGGATTCAAAAAAACCCTGGTGGTGTGCCCCGCCACCCTGAAAAGCCAGTGGAAGAAGGAAATCGAAAAATTCAGCGGAGAAAAAGCCCTTATACCATCCGGGACTCCGGCGGACAGGGAACGGCAGTACCTCTCGCCGGATTATTTTTTCTTCATCATCAATTACGAAACGGTGCTGCGGGACAGCCAGGCCGTCAACCGGGCCGATTTTGATTTTCTTATTCTGGACGAAGCCCAGAAGATCAAAAACTACGAAACCAAAACCGCCTCCGCGGTAAAGCGCCTCAAGGCAAAACATACCCTGGTTATCACCGGTACGCCCATAGAGAACCGTCTCATCGACATCTATTCGATCATCAATACCATCGATCCCCATTACCTGGGGCCCCTGTGGGAATTTTCTTACCAGCACTGCCTATTCGACCTTCAGAAGCCAAATAAGATCAACGGCTATTACGATCTGCAGAATCTAAATATCCGGCTTGCCGGTATCCTAATACGCCGGGAAAAGCAGGCGGTTTTAAGCCAGCTTCCCGATGTCCAGCAAAAGGATGTACCGGTGGATCTTTCCCCCCTTCAGCAGGAATACCACGCCGGTTATATGAAGGGCATAGGGCAGATCATCCGCAAGAAGTACCTTACCCCCTACGATCTGCGGAAACTCAACCAGCTGCTTAGCAGCGCCCGGATGGTCTGCGATTCAAGCTACCTGGTTGATGAGGCCACCAGCGATTCGCCCAAATTATTGGAGCTGGAAGATATTTTGCTGGAAAAGCTGGACATAAAAAATAAAGACCGGAAGGTCATTGTTTTTTCGGAATGGGTAAAAATGCACCAGCTGATAGGGAACATGCTGCGGAAACGGGGGGTTGGCTTTACGGAACTTAACGGCACGGTTCCGGTAAAACAGCGGGGCGCCCTGATTAAACAATTTGAGCGGAACCGGGACTGCCGGGTGTTTCTCTCCACAGAGGCGGGGGGCGCCGGCCTGAACCTCCAGATGGCGGATACCCTTATCAACTTTGAACTGCCCTGGAACCCCGCGAAGAAGAACCAGCGGATCGGCCGCATCGACCGCCTGGGGCAGAAAAGCAATAAGCTGTTAATCTATAACCTCATTTCCCGGGATTCAATCGAGCAGCATATCGCCGCCGGGCTTTTGGTAAAGCAGAGCCTCTTTGAAGGCGTCCTTTCCGAAAACAGCGATATTAACTATGTGGATTTTTCCACCAAAGGCCGTTCCCAGTTTATCCAGCAGCTGGAAACCCTGATAGCAGACCGGGAGACAGCAGCCCAGGCTGCCGCGGAGACCCCCACAGCAGCCGCAGCCCCGCTGCCCGCCGGCCAGGCCGAACAGCTTGAGCAGGTCCTTACCAGCGGCCTGTCCTTCCTCGCCGGCCTCTTCAAAATGTCCACCGGCGCGGACCTTGCCTTCCGCGACCAGAAGCTCGAAGTTGATCCGCAAAGCGGCGAGGTCCGCCTCAGCTTCAAGATGAAGTAGGGCAAAGCGGCGCTAATCTTCAGGAAGGGGGGGCCCGCTTCCACGGACAACACGTCCGTAGCCCGGCCAAAAACGCATATCCGGTAATGTGGCCCCTTGTCCCTGTACGTTTTTGATCCGGCGTTTTCCCTGGCCCCCCCTCCGCCCGAGCCCCGCTCCGCGGGTCCCGGTCTACCCCCCAACCCCCTTCTCCCCGGGTGAAAAGTTGTTCAAAATTTGAACAACTTTTATTGCATCTCCCGCGGGGATATGCTACTCTTTGCCGTAACAGCGGTCGAAAGTTTCACCCATAAGTGACCGCAGCCCGGCAAGTTTGTTTCGGCGGCGGCCAGGTTTACACGTATTTCCTTATCCTA
This sequence comes from Treponema sp., assembly GCA_031258265.1. Classification (GTDB taxonomy): domain Bacteria; phylum Spirochaetota; class Spirochaetia; order Treponematales; family Breznakiellaceae; genus JAISFT01. Next base: position 6,928 of record JAIRNB010000304.1, read on the forward strand.
TAAGGAATTAGCGTTTCAGGAAGCCGCGGAACCGGGGCCCCAAGTCCATGTCTGCATTATGGACAGACTCGGATTGCAGGCGATCCGTGCCGTAGCCCATGGACAGCCTGGCCTGCCAACGCCATTAAAAAGCCGCCGGCCAGGAAGACCGTCAAGACGGACGCATGAAGCAAAAATTACCCATCGGCATACAAGATTTCACAAAAATCCGCGAAGACGGTTACCGTTATGTTGATAAAACCGCCCGGATACACGAACTTGTAACCGGCGCGGCGGGACCCGTTTTCCTGTCCCGTCCCCGGCGCTTTGGGAAGTCCCTGCTCTGTTCAAGTTTGGACGCCCTCTTTAGGGGACGGCGGGACCTTTTTGACGGAACCGCGGGACGGCCGCCGCTTGCCATCAATGCCCTTGACTGGGAATGGAAAAAGCATCCGGTTATCCACATCGATCTTAATCCGGGGGATTATACCGCAGGCTCTTCCATTCTTGCCAGTCAACTGAATATTACGCTTGAGCTGCATGAAAAAAAGTATGGCCTAGCCCAGGGTGTAACCGATGACCCTGCCGGACGTTTCAGACAGCTTATTGCCGGTCTTGCCGAAAGGACAGGGGAAAAAGCGGTTGTCATTATCGACGAATACGACAAACCCCTTTTGACAACGATTGACGCGCCGGATATACACGCGCGAGTCCGAAACGCCCTTAAGGCTTTCTACGGGGTCCTTAAATCTTCCGATGCCTGTCTCCAGTTTGTCCTGCTGACCGGCGTCACCAAGTTTTCCCAGGTCAGCGTGTTTTCCGATTTGAATAACCTTACCGACATTTCCCTGAACCCCCATTTTTACGATTTATGTGGCATCACCCAGGAGGAACTGGAAGCCGGTTTTCAACCGGAAATAAACGAAATTGCGCGGGAAAAAGGCATCGATAAAGGCGAATACCTTGCCAAGGTAAAACGCTTTTACAACGGCTACCGGTTTTCAAAGAAACCGGATACGGTCTATAATCCCTTTGGACTTCTGAATCATTTTTTTAATTACGGCGACTTTGAAACCTACTGGTTTTCCACCGGTACGCCTACCTTTCTTATCAAATTAATCGAGCGGCAAAAGATCGATATTCTGGGTTTGGAAAAAAGCGCCTTCACCCTTGCGGCGTTACAAAGGTTTAACGTTGATAATATGGACGCCCTGGCGGTGCTGTACCAGTCCGGATACTTAACCATCGTTGATTACAATGAAGAATTCAACGAGTACACCCTGGATTACCCCAACGAGGAAGTACGGTCGGCCTTTGCGGAATCCCTGTTGGAACAGTATATCCACGTATCCGCGCAGGATATGAACGCGCTGATGGTAAAACTGCCCCGGGCCCTGGCCAAGGGAGA
>JAIRNB010000319.1 GCA_031258265.1 Treponema sp.
CTGTAGCTGGTGTAGGCGTGGGCGTAACCTTCCCGGATAAGGGCGGCGTTGTGGCAGGTTCCGCCGGAATCGAATATGTAGGCCAAAAGCCGGCCATAGCGGTCCCGCAGGTCCCAGTCAAAGGCCAGGGATACCGTTTTTCCTATCAGCCTTTGGCGGGTGAATTCGCTGGCCTCCTTGCCAAAATATTCGGTTTCCCGCCGGGGATGTACGGTTTCGGGGGTGTCAACGCCGATCATTCTGATGGTTTCTACGGCGTTAAGTTCGGCGGGGGGATTGGGAATCCGCACCCGCAGGGTATCGCCGTCTATGTGGCTTATTACTTCGGCCCGGAGCATACAGGACAGCTCCGCCTTGTTTATGCTGTCCAGCGCCGGACTGTTCAGCCGGTACAGGGGCGGCCTTTCCGCGGAAGAATCCTCCGGGACCGCGGTTAACACCGGCGGCTTACAGACGGCGCAGGGTTCGTAGCCGGAGCGCAGCGCGTCGCCCAGGGAAAGGGGTATCCGGGACCTGCCTAAACTGCCGCAGCCGTCCCGGTGGTATTTTTTCCCCGTGTTGGTTACATAAACGGTACTGCCGTTGCTTTGCCCGGCGGCGGAAGGGGAGAGAATGTATAAAGCCAGAAATAGGATCAGGGGCAAAGGTAACAGGCCCCACAACACTGCCGGGACGCCGGGCTTTCGTTTTCCCATGGGAACTATATTATAGCGCAATAGCGCATAATACGCCGCAAAATAAATTCTACTGGAAAAGTATACCATTTCTGTCCCTTCGGCATATACTAAAAAACTATGGAAAAGGAAGGATCGATTGATGAACGGCTGGTTGAACGGTTCCGCGAGGCCATTCGGATAAAGACCGACTGGCCGGGGGAGGAGGGTCCCGCGGCGGAAGCCGCGGTGGAACGGCTTAGGGCTTTTCAGGATTTTTTGGCAGGGGCGTATCCCTGTTTTCACCGGGCCGCGGAACGCTGGGTTCTTAGTCCCTATTCCCTGGTGTACCGCTGGGCCGCCGCGAAAACCGGGGAATTCCCCTCCGGAGGAACCGGCGCCCCGGCCAGCGCCCCGGTCCTGATTCTGGCCCACTACGATGTGGTTCCCGTGGAGGCTGCCAAGTGGACGGTGGAGCCCTTTGGGGGGGAAATTAAGGGCGGCTTTTTGTATGGCCGGGGCGCCCAGGACATGAAGGGGAGCCTTATCGCCATCTTTGAGGCGGCGGAGGAACTGGCGGAACGGGGTTTTAGGCCAAAGCGGGATATTTGGTTTGCCTTTGGGGGAGACGAGGAACGTTCAGGACTCCTGGGGGCCCGGAATACCGCCGCCTGGTTTTCCGGCCGGGGGCAGAAGTTTTCCTGGATTCTTGACGAGGGGAGTCCGGTGGCGATTAACCAGATCCGGGGCCTTAAAACCCCCCTGGCCCTGTTTGGCGTTGAGGAGAAGGGTTTTATGAGTCTTGCCCTGGAGGTTGACCAAAGGCCGGGGCACGCATCCCAGCCTCCCCGGATACAGGCGGCGGCGAAGCTGGCCCGGGCCCTGCTGCGAATATCCCGGCATCCCTTCCCCGTCCGGCTGGGCCCGGTGGTGGGGACTTTTTTCGCCCGGCTGCGGGAGTTGCGGTCCCGGTCTTCCCCCGGCCAGGGGAACGGGGGAAGACCGGCGGGGGCGGCGATCCTGAGCGCCCTGGGCCCCCTTATTTCCCCTGTTTTGGCCTTTGTTTTCCGGGGGAACTCCCAGATTATGGCCATGCTGCACACCACCATGGCTATGACCCAGCTTTCCGGCAGCGCGGCGGATAATGTACTGCCCTCCCAGGTACGGGCCGTTATCAATCTGCGGCTTCTGGCCCCCTGGACGGTGGATGGGGCCCTTAACTATGTCAGGCGGGTGGTGGGGGACCCGGAGGTAAAAATTTCTATTCTGGGCTCTGCCTCCGGGCCGGTAAGCGCCCACCCTGAGCATGGGCGGATGGGGGGGCCGGGCTGGGCGGAGATGGCCGCCGCGGCGGCGGAGATATTCCCGGACGCGGCGCTTATTCCCTTTATCATGACGGCCTGTACGGATTCCCGGCATTACCAGGGTCTTGCGGAGGGGATATTCCGCTTTAGCCCCATGCGGCTTTCGCCGGAGGACATGAGTTCGATTCACGGCCACGATGAGCGTATTTCCCTGGAGAATTTTTCCCTGGCAATCCGTTTTTATGCCGCCCTGTTTGGGGCGCTGTAGGAAGGAAAAACGGCTTTGCGGAGTATTGAAGAGCGGGCGAAACTTATCAGAACCGCCTCCCTTATCGCCCTTTTTGGGAATCTTGCGCTGGGGTGTTTTAAGATTGCCGGCGGGCTTTTGGCGGGCAGCCTGGCGGTTCTGGGGGACGGTATCGATTCCCTGGTGGATATTGGCATTGCCCTTATGGCCCTGGTGGTATCCAGGGTGGTATCCCGTCCCGCGGACCAGGGACACCCCTGGGGCCATGGCCGGGCGGAGACCGTGGCCACCGCTTTGCTGGCCTTTCTGCTGTTTTTTGCCGGGGCCCAGCTTATTCTTAACTCCGCGGGCCGGCTTATTGCCGGGGGCGGCCCTGAAATTCCCGGAAAACTGGCTGTTATCGCCGCCCTGGTTTCCATCGCGGGTAAACTTTTACTGGCCCTGGTTCAACATCGCTTTGGGAAGAAGGCGGACTCCGCCATGCTTCGGGCCAATGCCAGGAACATGGGGGCCGATGTGATCCTCTCCACCGGGGTTCTTGCCGGCCTGGGCTTCTCCATTGGAAGCGGAAGCGCCGCCATTGACTCTGTTACCGCCATCCTTGTGGGCCTGTGGGTGATCCGTTCCGCGGTGGCTATTTTCATTGAGGCGAATCTGGAATTGATGGACGGCAGCGCGGGGGTGGAGGCATACCAGGCGGTGTTTGAGGCGGTCCGCTCGGTGGGCGGGGCCGCGAATCCCCACCGTACCCGGATGCGCCGTATTGCCGGGCTTTGGGACATTGACATTGATATTGAGGTGGCGCCGGACCTGACGGTAAGCGCCGCCCATAGCATTGCAACCCAGGTGGAAAGGGCTATCAAGGGCCGGGTGGAGGGGATCTACGACATCATGGTCCATGTGGAACCCGCGGGGGATCATCCCCAGGGGGAGGGATACGGGCTCAGCGAGAAGGAGATTCTTCCCCCGGCATAACCGGCGCCGCTATGCGAAGCCACATTGGTTTAATGTACAAGCTACGGCTTTTGTTCCAGCTCAAACCTTCGGTTTGAGCTGGCCGGCAGGGGGCGAAGTAATTGCCCTGTTAAGGGCGTTAAGGAAAAAATGTAACACCCGCCCGGCGCATGACAACTGTATATATCCCGGCCAAATGCAAGCCCGGCTTTAGGCGGGCGGGTGCGCCGCGGGGCCGGCTGTGATAGCGCAAGGGATTGTAGGGGCGCGGAGCGTTCTTTGCGCGGAGCGCAAAGAATGGAGCGTAAGCGGAACCCCGAAAAGCCCGGTCCCCGGTGGAACCGGGGATGCGCCCTAATCTTAAAATAAGACCTGCGGGTTTAGCTGTATCCGCTTCCCGCTTCCCTCAATACAAAGGGGAAAAATTCCGATATGCTAGTAGACGTATGGCAAAAGTTACGGATCTCTATGCCATTCTTCGGGCATATTCAAATAAAACTTCCTCTCCCTATATCGACATAGGGGTTTTTGTCACTTTTTTGTCAAAGTATGTGCAGCATTTGGCGGCGGAACAGCCTGAATGGACTGAATGGGTTCAGGATACCAGTCTGAAATTCTGGGATACCATGGGTAAATACACCGAGGATGGCCGCTGTGTCCTGCTTACCGACACAACGGACGGGCGTATCTACATGCCGTACTATGTGGTGGATAAGCTGAAGGCGGCGTATCAGGACCTGGATGGCTGCGCGGATATTCCTTTCCCCAATGAGGAATCCCTTAAGGTGTCCCTGCCCCCGGCCCAGCTTATGATGCTCAGGCTGGATACGGATTTGACCTCTTTCTTTGACAAGGCTGTTACATCTTACCTTCCGGTTATTAAACTGGTTTTTCCCGACAGCCGCTGGGAAGCCCTGATTCTGGCCCCCATGATTCCCCGTTCCCTTTTGGAAGCGGCGGTTCTAAAGGTCCGCTACTATCTTAATCAGCATAACAACAAAGACTATTCCACACGTAAGCTGTTTTCCCTGCTTCCCGGCAAAGAGGGGATTCTGCGGGAAAACATGGAGATGATAATGTCCCGCCCCCAGGACTGTCTTGGTTCCATAGAGGGGGGCGGGGAGGTATCGTACCTTTTCTGGGCTTCCCTCTGTTCCCTTATTAAGGGGGATGTGCGGAAAAAGACTGAGCTGTTCTCCAGTGATATTGCGGTGCTGGAGGGGATCTATGTGGTGGAAGTCTGTCTTAACCTCTATAAGTCCAGGCTGCAGAAGGAACGGGTAAAAGAAATGGCCCTGCGGTGCCTGGATCAGGCGATGGATAAGGCGCCGTATCACTTTACCCAGGATCAGATTATCAAATTTACCGACAACAAGGGGATGGCCCTTTTGGGGCAGTATTCCGAAGCGGAATTGAATACCTATATCAAAAAAAAGACCTCCGAGAGCCCGGAGGGGGTGGTTCCCGACTGGCTGGTGATTCAGCCGAGGCATGGGGAACATTTTTTCCTGAAGAAAGACAGATACCTGCCCCTGGTGGGCCGGCTTATTATTGAAGCCCAGGGGGGGATGAGAAGGGAGATTCTTAACCGCTGGACCGGGATGCTCAACGATTTCAGCACCGAACCGGCCATGGAAAACGATGCGGATTTTGAGCGCTTCCTTGGCAGCCTTAACGCCTCCATGAATCCCCTGCTCCACGATTTCCTGGAGGATAAGAAACTTTTTTGGGTCTACGATGAGATGGAACGGAACGACAAGGCCATTCCCGTTGCCCTGCGGATCTTTGATCGGGGAAAACTGATCCCCTACAGCCTGATGTTCCTGCTGAGGCGCAAGGAGATACTCTTTGACGCCAAGATGTCCCTGCCCTTTTGGTATTCCATACCCATACTCCGGTCCATTGTCGCCTTTTTCACCAAGCTGCGGAGAAAGAAGAAACGCAGCCAGTCCGAGGCCAGGAAAGCCGGCAACATTGATTTTGCGGAAACAGAGGCCGCCGCCGATGCGTCCAAGTCCCGGGGCAGGGAATTTCTAAACAGCATCAAGGACATTGAGTCCGAACTGGTCTCCGGGGACCGGGATATTAACGATCAGCTTAGGGATTTGCAGCGCCAGTGGGGCCTGCTTCTGGACTCCACGGCCCAGCAAAACCTGGTGGATGACGTAAATTCCCTGATCCGCGACAACCTGCGCCAGTCGCTGCGGGTCTGGAAGAAACAGCGCATCACCCTGATCCACCTAAAAGACCTGGCCCAGGGCCTTGTCTATGGGAATACCAACCTGCGGGCCCTGACCAACCGGGACGCCCTGCTGCTCTACATGCAGCTCTACATGGTAAAGCTCCTTAAAACGATAAAGACTTAGTACGCGGAATTTGGGCGCATTTTTGCGTGCCCGGCACGCAAAAACCGGGCT
>JAIRNB010000014.1 GCA_031258265.1 Treponema sp.
CCCCCTCTATGGACAGGGCAAAGGCGGAATCCCCTTCCCCCGCTTTCCGGCGCGGCCCGGAATTTCCCGCCGGCAGGGGCTTAACCGTAAAGCGGTAACGGCAGGCCCTAAAATCGGTGTGGAGTACCGAAAGCCAACGGTCAATGGCCAGGGGAAAGCTTCGCCGGGCGGGGCTGTCCACCTCCATCTCCTCCCCCCGGAAGAAAAGGTCCAGCAGTTCCCTGTCCGATGCGCCCTTGGGCTTAAAGCCGCTCTGTTTGACCCATTCCCCCAGGAAGGCCGAGGCCAGAAGCCGCGCCGCGCTGGGGCCGCCGGCGTAACGAAGGGCCTTTCCCCGTTTTGGCAGGGCCAGCAAATTTTCCCCCAAGGCCGCGATAGAAGAAAGGACGGCCCCTATTTGGGACAGGCCCTCAAAGGGCTGCCAGATTATCTTGAGTTTGCCCTCGGCGGAGTAAACACATGGACTAAGGGCCCCGGCGGCGCAGACCAGGTTGAGGAACTTAAAAAGGTAAAACAAAAAAGCGTAGCTTTCCGAACCATCATCGCTGGAAAAAACCCGGAACCGCAGAAAAGCTTCAAAAAGGCCGTGCCTGGTCTTTTCCCCCCGAATGTCTTCCTGGATCAGGAAGACCTGGGCGGCCGGTCTGGGGCGGAAGCACTCGATAGTCCATCGGGAACGGGACCAGGCATGTTCATCCCCGCCGCCGGTCCCCGGCCAGGGAACGAACCGGGCGGCGTGGTGGTAGAACTCCGCCATCAGCACCGCGAAGTCCCGCTTGGAAAAAGGAGGCGCCGGGGGAAGGAGGGAACAGATCAAGTCCCCGCAGTGGGGAATTTCCGGAATCACCGGGGTCTCCGGGATCATTCCGGGGCCCTTCCGCCCCTCCCCGGAGGCGGGGACAATCTCGAAGGGAGGCGGTATTTCCCGCTCCAAAGTCCCGCCAAGGCGGCTGGTCAATTCGGAAAGATCAATACCCCGGAGCCGGAAAAGCAGATGGGGGTCCGCGTCCACCTCCTTGGCAAGGACATAATAAATAGCCGCCATGTGCTTACAGGGGTCCCCGTAATCGGGACAGTTGCAGGCCCGGACCATATCACGCCACCGGGCGGGAATAAGGTTAAGCCCCGCCCTTTTCAGTTTTTGCAAAAAAAGCTCCGGCAGCTCCCCCGCGGCGATCTGGGCCAGCAGGGACGGATCCTCCTCAATAAGTTTAAGAACCTTGGCCTTTTCTTTCATCTCAGGAAAATCAATGACCACCGTGTAAAAAGGCCGGTAATTACCCTTAACCTTGGCGATAACCCGCCGGTCCTTTATCGAAAGGGACAGCACCTTGCCCCCATTGGCGTAACGCCTGCCCCGGTCAAGCCGCTCCCCCATGGAGTAACCGTCCAGAACTTCCAGGAACCAGCGGCCCCAGGGGGTACGACCGTAATCATTATTTCCCATAGGGAGCCATGATAACCAAATACCACCATCCATGCTATAAAGTCCCGGTATTCAGGCAGGGCATCGGCATTTACCCTCCGGTGCCTTGTCATGGGTATCCATGCGCCGGTTCTGGACCAATGTTTTCTTCCGCGCAAGGGATTGAAACGGAAATACCGCAGACTTTACCGCAGGGAAAGTCGAGGAATTGGAGTGGAAAGCCCGGTTTTTGCGTGCCGGGCACGCAAAAATGCGCCCATAAACAAACGAAAAAAGTAAACGCCGGTCCCCCCAAATATTTAACCGGGTTATGGCAAGCTTCTACTTCGTTATCCGCAGGGTTCCCTGGGGACGCAGGGCCCAAACGGCTTTGTCGTACATGGCCTCCGCAAAAAGCGGGGGGATGGTAAACTGGCCGGCGTTGATGGCCCTGGCCTTGTAGCTAAAGGTTTGGGCCTGGGCGCTTACTGTGCCGTACAGTACCAGCCGGTCTTCCCGGATGTCCGTATAGTCGGGGATCCAGGCGGAGGCGCCGCCGGATTCCCGGATGGAACGGATGTCCGCCTCCAGGCCGGCGGGGAACAGGTCTACCAGGGCTACGTTGTTGATGGTCTGGTTGTTCAGGCTGCGGAAGCTGAGGCGGACGGTAACCTCGTCCCCGGCTTTGAAATTTTCAATGGCTTTGCCGCCGGCATCAAGGAATTCCCGGTATACCTCGACGCCGTTCTTTATTTCCTTTTCGGGGATCTCCCGGTCAAAGCCGGCGCTTATAATCTGGTAAAACAGGTTAAGGGGGTCCTTGTTCTCCAGGCGAATCTTCTCCGCCCCGGCGTTGTAGACTCCGGTAAAAATGGGGTCCCCGCCGCCTTTTAGTTCCCGCTGCTGTTTGTCCCGGAGGATCTCCAGGACGCTGAAAGCTCCGGCGCTTTCTCCGCTGGTGGAGGGGACCGCCCTGAGGTAAGCGTCCAGCCCCATGAGGGCGAAGTTGGCGGAAATGGTGGTATAGTCCTGGTTTTCCAGCCGTTCCGCCATGGAAAGGAACAGGGATTCGGAGATGTCTCGCAGGCGCTGGGGAAAATGCCGGGAGAGGATGTTTAGATACACTCCCTGGTAGAGGAGGGGATCGACATAACGGAGGGAGGAATCCGAGCGCAGCGCCCGCTTGATCCGGCCCAGCAGGGAAGAGGCATCCGCGCTTTTTTGCAGCAGGGCGTAGGTCCCGGCCATGTAAAGACCGGGGAGTTCAGTTTCCGCTTCCTTGTTGTGGCGGCTTATATCCCGTTTGAGGGATTCCAGGAGGGAAGTAACAACGTTTTCGTTCAGGGTAAGTACATAGACGGCATAAGCCCGGTTGGACAGATCGTAGAGGCTTTCCCCGCTGCCGGAACCGATGCTCCGCAGGGTCGTGATAAACTGGTTCATGAGGCCCTGGGGAACATAGTACCCGGCGTTCCGGGCTTCCGTAAGGAAATGGCAGGCGTAGATGGTGATCATGGGGTCCGAATTGGAACGGCTGGTCCACATGCCGACGGTTCCATCCTCTTTCATTCTGGCCTGGATGATACCGGTGATCCGGTCGATTGCCTCTTCTACCTGGGCGCGGGTATAGCCGAAATCTTTGATGAGCTGCGGGTAGAGGAAGGGAAAGGCGGCGCTGATAAGCTGTTCCGTGCAGCCGTAGGGATAGCTGTTAAGAAAAAAGGAGAGTCCCTTGGCCATCCCCACGGGGAGGTAGGAAAGATTTATTTCCCTGGTATGAAATTCCTCGTACATTTGGCGGTCCACCGTTAGTTCAACGCTGCGCTTGTTTATGGCCCCGGACTGGAGGATTACCCGGTAGGGAACCGCCGGCCTTATGCTCATATAAGCGGCCAGGCTGGAACTTTCCGCGCCATTTGACGCGGTAAAGCGAATCTCCGCGTCCCCCAGGGGGCCGGCGGCTTTGACGGGGATGCTGAGGGTCTGATCTTTCCCTTCGGGGATTGCCAGATCAAATTCGGCGGGGCCGCTAATGGCAAGGTGGGGCGAAGGGCTGGCCTTCAGGCGCAGCTTACCCCCCTCCCCCGCTCCCCGCTGCATGTTAGCCACGGTAAGGGACAGTTCAAATTCATCCCCCGGCGCGGCGCTGAGGGGTCCGTTGGGGATCATGACAAAGGTATTCCGTATTACGGCGCGATCCTCCGTTACCCCCACGGAATCCGGGGATACGGCCACCGCCATGACCCGCAGGGACCCGTTGAAATAATCCGGCACATGGTAGCGCAGTTCCTTTTCTTCAGGGCCGGCGTCTATGATCCCTGACCAATAGGCCACGGGCTTGTTCTGTTTCCGCTTAAAGGGATTAAGATTCCGGGCCAGCTCATCATAGCCGGCCCCGCCCCCCGCGGCGGCCAGGGATTGGGCCACGGCATAGGGGGGCAGGACCAGATCGAGGATCTGGGCGGTACGGACCTGGAGGGCCCGTTTACGGAAAAAGAACCCCAGGGGGTCCGGGGTCCGGTAATCCGCGAGTTGGAGGATTCCTTCATCTACGGCGTAAACCACGATTTTCCCCGGTTTAGAGGCGGAATATTTGATCGTGAAATCCTCCCCGCTTTTTGCCTCCCCGGCTATTTCCAGGCTGATCCGGTTGGTACGGCTTTCCCGGCTCATGGAGAAGGGAACCGCCCCATAACTGAGGGGGGACATAAAAATCTCCGGGGAAGACTGGGAGCGGATAAACTGGACGTTTATATAGCCGTTCCCCTCCAGCTCCCGGGGGGCTGTAATGGTGGTAAGCATCGTTTCCCCGTCCCCCGGTACGGCCGCGCCGCTTCCTGAGCCGCTTCCTGAACTAAACCACTTGTAGGCGTAAACCTTGTCCCGCTCTATGGTGATAAGTCCGGAACCCCGGTAAGGGGCTTTGACCATGATCTCTATCTCTTCCCCCGGATTAAAATCGGTCTTGTTCAGGGTAATCTCCAATTCCGCGGTACGGTTAAGGCTCCGCTGCAGATTCGCGGTCCCCGCCACAGAAAAATCGATCCGGTTGAATTCGATTTCCGCAGCGCCTTCGGGCCTGCCGGTTTCGGCGCTGCTTATGACCAGACGGAACTCACCGGGGTTGGCGGTGGGGATTTCATAATCCAGCCCGGATGCGGGGATAGATATTTTTTTAGTCCACAGGGGGTAATCCTTCCGCACGGACTGGTACTTATAAAGGCCGTTGGACTGCCGTACCAGGACGGAAACATAGCGAAATTCCACCAGGCTTAGGTTAAGGTCTTCCACCCTGCTCCGCTCCACCTGGGGGTTAATGGCAATAAGCGAAAGTTTCCGTACCGTGTCCCGCTGGATAAACCTAAGATTCCCGTCCGCCTTGTAACCAATAAGATAGGGCAGGGGGCTCACGTAGACCTGGGCTTCGGCGGACACATTGCGGCCGCTTCCCTTTTCAAAGGCTTCGGTGTAGAAGGCAAGGCTATAGGTAGCCTTTTCAAATTTGGCGGTATTCAGCTTGAAGGAGGCTTCCCCTTCATTATTGGTAGTCACAGTACCCAGGAATTCCTGATAGCTGTTCCGGGCCGAATAGGGATCGCGGAACTGGTAGTCCCGGTACTGGCGGAAATATTGATGGCCGGGGGACAGGTTCATCTGGGCCTTAACCTCGTTCCCCGCCGCGGGCGTACCAAAGAGGTTCCGTACCGTCACCAGGGCCGCAAGCTCTCCGGGGGCAATCCAGCCCTCCCGGGGCAGGGGATCGAAGGCGGCGGACACCTGCAGGGTGTCGGGAAGGAATTCCTCTACCTTGACGGTTTGGGAACCCAGGAAAACCCGGTACTCATCGCCGTTGTCCCTGTGGCGAATCACATAAACATTGGCGGTATAGGTTCCCGTGGGGGACCAGTCCTGGGTGCGGAAACTGATCTCCTCCACCCCCTCGGCGGAAAGGCTGATCCGGCGGTTGTAAATTTCCTGACCCCGGGGATCGCTGACCGTATATTCCAGGGGGGTCCCCTCCAACCGGGGAGCCCAGTCGCCGCTTTTTACCGCCATGCCGATATACACTTGATCTCCCGGCCGGTAGAGTCCCCGGTCGCTAAAGAGAAAGGCCCGCAGGTTATTGGGATTGTCCGCCCCTTGGATTCCCCCCACGTCAAACGAGGAGTAATCCAAATTCCGTCCCGAACTCCGGTAGGACATGAAGGACATATCCTCCCCCCGGCGGACGGTGAACACCGTGGGGCTTTGATCGTTCTTATAATCCGCCAGATCGGGAAACCGGACATGCCCGTCCGGTCCGGTAAGCGCGCTGACGATGGGGTTCCCGTTAAGCCCCAAAACCTGGACCTGGGCCCCCTCCACCGGAGCGCCGGTGGCAATGGACTGGACAAACAGATCCCGGCTGGAGTCGGCATTGGTTTTCACGAAGAAACCAAGATCACTTACCATGATGAGACGGCGGTCGGACATACCGCTGCCCCGGACGGTAAAAATAAACAAGCCGTGCCGGAGGTTCTGTTCCGGTATATGGTTCAGATAACGGGAAAAATCAAACGAAAAATAGGCAATATCCCGGTCGTCATTGAGGGGGATCCGTTCAGAATCCTGGTACATTTGGGAAATATTGTACTGGTTAAAATCGGAACTATCAAAATTAACATTGGCCATGTCTCCGTAGGTTTGGGAGATTAAATGGTTAATGTCATCGGGGCGAATCCGGCCAATGTCGTAGTTTACATCCCTAACCCCCCGGCTAAAGAGGGCCAGCCGTTTATCCCCGGAGAAGGAGAGAATGCTTCCCTCCGACAGAATCGCCAGTTCCCGGGGGTAGGATTTTACCTGCACGATAGTTTCGTAGGGCTCATTAAGGTAATAATCGCCGTAGAATTTCGCCCGGTTGTCCAGCTTGATGTAGATATAACGGTCCGGGGAGGCGGAGAATTTATAGCCGTTTTCCGAATTGTACTTGTTTTGTCCGGGGATCGGATCAAGCTCTATCCGTTTCCCCAGGGCCAGAACCTCCGGAAGCATTTCCGACACGGAACCCCAGCGGTAGTTTTTCTGCGCCCTAAGCCCCGGCAGTTCGGGCCGGTCAACGGGAAGTTCCCACATCTGAATATTCCTGCTCAGTTCCCGTTCTTCAATAGTTCCCCTGGTACTGACGATCATAACCTGGTCGAATTTCTGGTCATCGTTTTTAACAAGTTCCTGGGTGATCCCCCGGACCTGCACATAACTGGTCATTCCGGGAACGGTTACGAATATCTCCCGGGCCTGCGCGGGGCTTCCCTGCCCGGCGGCGGCTTTAACCCCTTTTTTCAGGGAAATTTCCATATCGACTTCCCTGGCGGGAGTCCCGACGGGCTCGGAGACGATATAAGCCTCGGTATACTCCCGGTTGTAACTCAGGGAAAAACTGTAGGGCCGGTTTTCCAGCCGCCCCGAAACAGCGTTAAGCTGCGGCGTAATGGTAATGGCGTTTTCCAGCGAAGCGGTATCCATGGGGTAGTTGGTCCGGACGACGGCGGTAACCCGCTTAAGGGTGGCGTCCTCCGGGTCGATATAGAATTCCCCTTCCGTCAGGTCCAGGGAAAAATCGGGCAGGCTAAAAGAAAAGGATTTGCCGTCGGGAACCACATGGGGGGCAAAGAGGCCCTTGCCAAAGGTCACGGTGTAGCCCCGGCCAATCTCCCAGACCCCGGCGGCGGTAAAGGTTAGAACGTCATCCCGATCCCAGCGCCACTGCCCTTCTATGGGGGGGTTAATGGTGATTGAAAGCTCCTCCGTCCCGGACTCAAATTCCTTGCCGACAAGTTCCAGGGGCGCGGCGGAACCGTAAAATTCCACTATCAGCGGGAGGGCCTCCCCGCCGGGACTTTCGTTCCTGGGGACCTGCACCATCTGGTAAACTACCACAATAGGCTGGGGCTTGCGGGACTCATAAAAATCCCAAGCGAAAAACGCGCCGATACCCGCCAGGGCAAGAGCGCAAAAGAGAAAAAAAAGGACCCGGTGGGCCCGGTAAAAGCCCCGGACAGGGGACAGCAGCAGCTTGGCGGCCTTGAATATCCCGCCCTTAAAGAAAAACCGGAACAGCAGCACTAAAAATTCCGGGGGGCTGTAGGACCCCAAAAAGAACTTCAGCCAATTCCTGCCCTTTTTTTCTTCCGCCATAGGAGTCTCCTTTTTTAGTCACAGCGGGCTCTGCTCCCCAAGAACCCGCTAAGAACTCACATCGCAAGGGAGCGCCCGCAGGGGAACTTTGGGCAAAGTGGTTCATTGGACTTGTTCAAGAACCCGGTTGGTTCTTTGCCAAGCGAAACTTGGCTTACAAGTCTCCCAAAAAACGCTGATTTTTAACAAAATCGGCGTTTTTTGTTATTTTTAAGCGGTTGTTGTTCAAAAACTGAAGTTTTTGAACAACTCTATTTGATTTTTTTAAGGAATCGTTGTTGCCCCTGGTCCTTAATGTATTCTATTATGAACAGAGTCTACTTGGGGCACAAGGGGGCCAGCAATTCTCAGTTTAAATATTCTAAAAACCAAAAGACACCTGAGAAATTTGCCTGGGGTCCTGCCGGCTGGGAAAAAGACGGGGCCCCTCCCCCTCCTTTTCCCACCGCCACCCCGCGTTACCCTTTTTGGGTGTCTTTTGCCGTATACCATCCTCGAATTGTCGTAGAAGATAGGGAAGACAATGAAACTTCATCATTTTTCTAAACTGAGAATTACTACAAGGGGGCCGTTCCCCAGGGGACTACAACACCAGGACCGGTGTATATGGGCTGGAACGAAAGCCGCAGACTATGAATTATACCAATGCCTCCGGCGCGTCAGGACGGATAGATTGGGATTCCCTGGACCCCACAGCTTAGCTTCTCTTTTCTTTAACAATGCTGCTGACTTAACCGCGTAATGGCCGCTATAGCCTTAATGTCCATCCCATGTTCAGCCATTTGAAAGATTATCTCCCGGCGGCCCTCCTTACGACCGGGCCTCCGTTCTGACTAAAGCAACGCTAAAGATACCGTACCGGACCTTTGGTCCGCGCTTGCCCCGCGGAGGCTCATCTCCTCCTCCCCTCCAGCCCCCATGAACCTTAACCAGTCCACCAGCTTAAGTTTGAAGGCGACGTCAACTTTGGGGAGCATGATGTTCATGGGTATTACTATACCGGGGGGAATAGGAAAAAGCAAACCCGTGGAATTTCCGGCAGGAGCATCAGGAACGGCTGATTTTCTCGAGCAGTTCGGCATTCTGGTCGTTGCTGCGCACAAGCCGCCGGGCAAGGAGTTTGGAAAGAAAGATGCCGTAGTGGGGGTAGGAACGGATAATGTCAACAAAATTCCTGCGGGTAAGGAGGATCAGTTTTCCCGGCCCGTCGGCCCGCACGGAAGCGGAACGCCGCTGATTAAGGAGGAAGGCCATTTCCCCCATAAAAATATCCTGGGGCGAAAGGGAACCGACTTTTTTAAGGTTGTGGTACACAGAATAACTGCCGCTTATGATGTAATAAAGGTAATCGCTGGGTTCGTCTTCCCGCAGTACGATGTCCCCCCTTTTAACAGCCAGAATCCTTCCCCTGGTAAAACCGACGGGTACATCCTGTTCCACATCCGCGTCATGGCGGACTATCATTGTTACCTGGTTGCCCGTATCGTTATACCTTAGTTCCTGGGCGTACATGCTGGCCATCTTGATTCCCCGGCCATGGAGAGACAGGCTGTCCTGGGCGGAGATTTTTTTCAGGTGGGCCCGCACGTCAAAGCCCCTGCCCTCATCCCGGATCACAAACGATGTGCTTCCATGGCCGATGTCCCAGAGAAATTCCACCCGTTTGGCCCGGATTGCCGGGTCCTTGCATTTTTCCGCCACCAGTTCCACTACGGAAATACCCTTGTCCATGGCGGCGGTTTTTTCATCGTAGGTAATGCCGCAGTTCCCGTGTTCCACGGCGTTGACGATCAGCTCCGAAAGGGCAAGCTGGAGGGGCATTTTTTTCGCCTGGCTTATGAGTCCCCGCTGAAAAAGGAGCATGGCCCCCATGCCGGCGTAAACGGGGATGGACATAATATCATTATCAATGGCAAAGCTGCCGGAAGTAAAACTGCCGGATGTCTTATCCAAAAGGTTTTGATGGAACTCCCGCTGAAAGATAATCTGGTAATTCTGTTCGATGATCTGAACGGTTCTGCGGATATGGGACTGGATCTGGTAATTATCCAGCATGGCTAATATATTAACGGACTTGTACTTTTCCAGAATTTGATCTTCTGAGTCTCTTTCGTTATGGTAAAGCCCCACAATACTAAAGTTAAGGAGGCTGCTGTCTTCCCTGATGCGCGAAAGAATACTGTCAATATTGATGAGGGGATCGGAAAAATTGATAATCACCACTTCGGGGAAGTCATAGCGGAGAAAATTAAGAATATCTTCTTCATTGGTAAAAAATACCGGATTGTAATCTTCCCCGTCCCCGGCGGTTTCACCTTGAAAGGCCGTTTCAAGGCTGCCGGCCAGCGCGGGCTCCGTGTTTATAATTCCCAGCCTGCTCATCGGCCAGAGTCTATCCTAATTATCTGATAAATGAAATACTGTGGGGTACGATGAAAGAACAAGAGGGACCGGATTCCGGGGCGATTGCCGGGTTTGCGGGGCGTATCCGGGAAAACATCGAAAAAGTGTTCCTGGGAAAAAGTGGGGCCATTGAAACGCTTATCGCCGCCTTCCTTGCCAGGGGGCATGTGCTGTTGGAGGATGTCCCCGGCACGGGGAAGACCATCCTGGCCAGGGCTTTCGCCGGGAGCCTGGGCCTTAGCTTTGCCCGGATCCAGTGTACCCCGGACCTCCTCCCCGCCGACATCCTGGGAGTCTCGGTCTGGCAGGACGGGGGTTTTGTGTACCGCCCCGGACCGGTGGTAAATCAGTTCATCCTGGTGGACGAGATCAACCGGGCTACCCCCCGTTCCCAGTCCGCCCTGCTGGAGGCCATGGCCGAAGGCCAGATCTCCGCGGAGGGAAAGCGGATAGCCCTGCCGGAACCTTTCTTCGTGCTGGCCACGGAGAACCCCGTGGAATTCGAGGGAACCTTCCCCCTGCCGGAGGCCCAGAAGGACCGCTTCCTCCTCTCCATGGACTTAGGCTACCCGGACAAAGAAGCGGAAGGGCGGATGCTGGAAAACCAGCGCCGCCTTACCCACCCCGTTACCGATCTGCGGCCGGTGGCGGAGGCCGCCGGAATTCTAAGCCTCCAGGAAGATGTTACCCGTATTCATGTGGAAGCGGCGGTTAAGGGCTACATCCTCGCCCTGGTAGAGGCTACCCGTCAGGAGGCCGGCCTCCGGGTAGGGGTTTCCCCCAGGGGCAGCCTTGCCCTGTACCGATCCGGTCAGGCCCTGGCGGCGGTCCGGGGCCGGAATTTCGTTGTCCCTGAAGATATTAAGGAACTGGCGCCGCCCGTGTTCCGGCAGCGGATGCTCCTCTCCCCGGAAGCCCTGGTCCGGGGCGTCACGGCGGACAGGATCATCGCCTCTATCCTGGACCGGGTTCCTATCCCGGAATATACGGCTTAATGGCGGACAATCCCGGTTCCCCGGAGGGCCCGCGGCCTGCTTCCCAACAGACAGGGGGCTGGGTCCGGGTACAAAAAACCGGACCGGGGCGCTTCCTGTTTTTGGCGGGGCTCTGCCTGGGAGTCTACCTGTTTGCCCCCTTCTTTTTGCTCCAGTTCCTCTCCCTCTTTGCCCTTTTTGTAATTTTAGGTTCCCGGCTGTACAGCGAGTACCTGCTCCGCAGCCTTAGAATATTCCGCCGGGACCCGGAGATCCGCTGTTTCCGCTTCGAGTGGGCCGCCGTTGAACTGACCGTGGAAAACCGCGGCTTCCTGCCGGCCTTCATGCTGGCCCTGGGGGACTGGCCGGGGGATCTGGCGGTGTTCAGGAACCACAAAAAACTCTGCACCCTCCCCGGCCATTCCCGGCTGATCTTCGCATGGCAGGCTTACTGTTCCGAGCGGGGTATCGGCGGCCTGGGCCCCGCGCAGTTACGCTGCGCCGATCCCCTGGGAATTTTCCCCTTTTCCGCCTCCCCCGGAGAAACTACCCGCCTGGTGGTGTACCCCGCGCCGGGAATGATCAGCCTGAACAGCCCCGGGGGCATCCCCCTGGGTAAACTCCCCAGCCGTAATCCCCTCTACGAGGATATGACCCGCCGCCGCTCCCTGCGGCAGTACCGCCGGGGTGATGAACCCCGGCGGATCAACTGGAAAGCCTCTATCAGGGTTAGAGCCAAGGGCCCCATGTCCCCCTCCTCCCTCCTGGTAAACGAATACGAGGCGGCCATCTCCTATCCCCTGGTGGTGTTCCTCAACCTGGACCCCTACGAATACAGCCTGGACAAGCGGGAACTGTGGTTCGAGCGGGCCATTGAGGCTGCCGCCGCCCTCTGCCTTATGGCTTCCCGGGAACGGCAGGATTTAGGGATCATCTTCTACCGGCCCTGGATAGCGGAACCCTGTACCCTGGTAAAACCCGGCCCCTTCACCTTGCTCCCCATTCTGGAACGGCTGGCCGCCATTAAACGGCCCAGGGGTCCGGCAAGCCCGGAAAACCCGGCAAGTTTAACAAACCCGGAAGGCCCGGCAAGTTTGACAAGCCCGGCGGACCCGGCAAGGCCGGCAGATTCGGCGGGGAAAACGGAGGCAAGGCTCCGGGGCAGCGTCCGCAGCCTCCTGGACCAGGGAAAGCGGCTGCCCTACGGCGCCCGGCTGGTGTACACAGGCCCGGAGATCCAGGAGGAGGATTACGCCGCCCTCAATGTCCTGCGTTCCAGCCATATAAGCCTGGAGTATTTGGTCCTGGATGAAAAACGGCTGGGACAGCGGGCGCCGGGAAACGCGCCCCGCTATCAGATGAGGGAGGGGGGCTATGATATTCTCTAAACCGGAGCAGATCAAACCAAAGCAGCCTAAACCGGAACAGCCTGAAACGGAGGTGATTAACCGCTTCCAGGCGGACGGCATAAAGGCGGGGGAAGAAGAAGCGCCGCCGGGCCTCAACACCGCGCCGGGGAACCCCCTGTACCGGGTTCTGGCCCTGTACCTCCCCTGGTCGGTCCTCCTAAGCCTCCTCCCCCCGGCCCTGGCCTTAATCCGCCGCCTCCTGCCGGATCTAAAACTCCCCGGCTCCGCCGCCCTGGGGGCGGCGGTATACATTCCGGCCCTCCTTATCAGCGCCGCAGTAACGCTGTACCTCGAATTCCTGGACCCCCGGACCAGCCACAGCGGCGCCCATCTCCGGGGGGGCATACTGGCCTGCGCCGCCGCGTATCTTTTCTCCTCAATCCTGGCCTTAAGGCCCCCCCTGACTATCTCGACAGTAACGCTGCGCTTTCTCCCCTCGCTGGGCAGCGTCACAGCGGTTCTGGCGGCCCTTTATATCTGGATTTTCGTCATCTATCTGCGGGACCTGTTCCGGGCCAGGGAACTCTTCGAGTCCCAGATCCGGCTTCACCGGGGGGAAGAGCTGCGGCGAGTCATGCTGGAAGATTCCGCCATCCTGAGCGCCGCCGAAACCCGGGGCCTCTCGGCGGGCCGGCATTACGGCATCCAAACCGGCATCGCCCTCCTCCTCGTCCTCCTCTGCGATCTCCTCGGGGCCCCCCTTTCCATTTTTCAGCGGATAATCAGCATCCTGGTCCCCGCCGTCGCCGCCCTGGTCTTCTTCCTTTTCAGCTTGTTCCGCCGGGAACAGTTCTTCGCCGGCGAAGGCATCGCCGTCCCCCCGCCGGAACGGGCCAAACGGATAGCGGCGGGAACAATCTTCTGCGCCGCAGCAACACTGTTGGCGGCCCTCTGCGCCTCAAACAACAACATCCTCCCCATCTCCATCATCACCGCCTTCTTCGCCTGGCTCGCCCGGCTCCTCAGCCGCCCCGGCAGAATAGCGCAGGGCCCCATCGAAATAGCCCCGCCGAATCTCCCCATGGAGGACCCCCAGGCCATGTTGCGCTTCCTGGCCCCCGAAGCGTCGGAACCCTGGCCCATTTGGGATTACCTCCCCTACATCGCCCTGGCCGCCGCCATCGCAGTATTCCTGTGGTTCATGATCAAGCCCCTGTTCAGCCTGGACCGCCGCGCCGGAAAACTCCCCCTCATCCTCCGCCTGGCCCGCCTCTTCTCCGGCGGCTTCGCCGGCCTCCGCCGGGCCCTCAAAAATTTCCTCGCTTCCCTCCGGGGCGGCCCCGGCATGGGGATCAAAATCCCCGGCGAAAAAATCCGGGACATGACGGAAGAACTCCTAAGCGCCTGGTCCAAAGCCCGGAAACGGGAACTGCGTCAAAGCCTCAGCCTCTTTGCCCGCCTTATCCTGTGGGGAGGCCGGGAATACCAGACAACCTGGAAACCCAGCATGGGCCCCGGCGAATACTGCGCCCTCCTCTCCGCCGCCGTAAAGCGAAAAGCCCTTGATACGGATCATGAGGGGGGAAGCCTCCCCCCCAGGCCCAGCCCGCCCGGCGCCGCCGGCGCGGTCTTGGCCTCCCCCCCTCCGCGGGGGAACGGACAGGGGCCCGGCGATACTTTAGAAGGTGAAAAAACGGCAAGCCCCCCTGCGCCCCCGCGACGCCCCCGGAACCCTCCGGTGGAACTTTCTTCCGGGGAAAAAACCGCCGCCGCCGTCCTCCACTGCGGCGCAATCTTCGAGGAAGCCCTCTACGGCCCCCGCCTCCCGGACAGGGAAACCCAGCGGGAATTCCGCCGGCTGGTAGAAGAAATCACGGGATAGGGGTACAGACAGAAGGAAGAAGGATAGAGTTGTTCAAAAACTGTAGTTTTTGAACAACTTCGATGAAGAAAAAGTCCCCTGCGTTCAGTGAGCCAGGGCCTCCGCCCAGCGCTGCAGGGCAATTCCAAAGGCCACAGAAACATTAAGACTGCCCTTAGCCCCATAGGTTCTGATGCTCAATCTGCCCAGGGAAGCGTCCGCCCGTTCCAGGGCCGCGGGGCTTACCCCCAGTTCTTCGGACCCGGCAATCAGTATCCCCTGCCGGGGAAACGCAAATTCCGTAATATCAAGGCCGCCGGTCTCCAGGGCAAAAAAACGGCCCTCCCCTTCCTCCGCCCGCCGCGGCCCCAGGAGATCTTCCGCTTCCCCCCGCTCCCAGGGGAGAACATCCACACAGCCCATGGCGCTGCGCCGGGCCCGGGGATGTTGGGGATCGGCGCAGCGGGGGGAAAGCCACAGTTTTTCTACTCCAAAGGATTCGGCGGCCCGGAACATGGCCCCCACATTAAAGGGAGATCGAATGTCCTCCAGGTAGACCTGCATCCCCGGAAAGACCCGCCGTTTAGTCCCATCCAGCCCCCCCTCCCCGCCGATAAAATCCCAGTCCGAGGGATAACGGCCCGTGGCGGCAAGCAGGACATGGCGGGCGGCGTTGAGGCTCCGCCGGAGACCGCCGGATGATACCGGAGGGCATGGGCCGCAGCAAAGGGCGGCCTCCCGGAAAACCTTCCGTTCCCCGGCGGGAAAATCCCCATCGGCGGCCAAAAGCCCCAAAACTTCGGCCAGGTACGCCGGGGAAAGGCCCGCCGGTTCCGGGATACCGATCGACTCCCCGGCAAGGCGCCGTTCCAGGAGGGCAAGGATCTTTTCCGCCTTCCGCAGCCTCTGATGCCGGGGGAGGCGGGCAAGTTTAGCCGGGGGTATCATAAAACGAGACTATGGCAAATTCGCGGGGATGACCAGGCAGGGATGCCGGCTGTAATAAACGTGCCCAAAAATGGCATGGATGCCGGCTTTAGTTCCAGCACAACGCGCTTTGCGCGTTGTGCCGCGCGCGCACTGGCCAAGCTAAAGCTTGGCCGCATTTGCTCAATATCTGGGGAATCACCGGCGCTATGCGAAGCCACATTATCTAATTCACAGCCTTCGGCCTTTGGCTTTTGTTCCAGCACAACGCGCTCCGCGCCTTGTGCCGCGCGCGCACTGTGCGCACTGCCCCAGCTAAAGCTGGGGCGCATTGATAAATTTTGGGAGGTTTTCTGGCGCTAAGCCATGCCGCATTGTCAAACAAACAAGCTGCGCTTGCCTGCCGCGGGCTAAGCTAAAGCTTGGCCGCATTTGCTCAATATCTGGGGAATCACTGGCGCTATGCGAAGCCACATTATCTAATTTACAGCCTTCGGCCTTTGGCTTTTGTTCCAGCACAACGCGCTCCGCGCCTTGTGCCGCGCGCGCACTGCCTCAGCTAAAGCTGAGGCGCATTAGTCCAATACTGGGAAATTTACCGGCGCTATGCGGTTCCACATTATCTAATTCACAGCCTGGCCGGCAGGATGCCGGCTGTAATAAACGCATACGTTTTTGCAAAGCAAAAACGTAAAGCTAAAAAATGGCATGGATGCCATTTTTTAGCAGCGCAAGGGATAGAGCGGAAATACTTTTGGCGGAGCCAAAAGATTGCAGCGATAGCCCGGTCCCCGTCCCCGGAGGGGCGGGGATGCGCCCATATCTTAAAAAAAGACACCGGCTAAAAAAACAGCACGAAAAAGATGCTGGTGATGATTCCCATGAGGCCCAGGGCGATGCCGCTCATGGCCCCCTGGGTTTCCCCCAGTTCCAGGGCCACGGAGGTACAGATGGCATGGCCTGAAGCGCCCATGGCGACTCCCGCGGCTACGGGGTCTTTGAGTTTTAGCGCCTTGATGAGGTATGGGGAAACGAAGGCGCTGAAGATTCCGGTGATGATTACCGAGGACACGGTAATACCGGTAAGTCCGCCCTGGGCGCTGGAGAGGTCGATGGCGATGGCGGTGGTGACCGACTTTGGCAGCAGGGAGAGGATAATGTGATCGTCCAGGCGGAACAGGCGGCCCAGGATTCTGACGCTGATGAGGGAGGCGGCCGAACCGGCGGCGCAGCCGGCAATGAGGGGGATGAAATTGGCCCGTAGGACGGCCCGCTGATTGTAGATTCTTAAACCCAGGATCGCGGTGGCGGGGACGATGAACAGGGAGATGGCGCCGCCCCCCGCCAGGAACTGTTCTGTCGTGAGGGGGGTAAAAACGATTACCAGGATGATGATGACATTGGCGATGGCCAGGGGGTTTGCCAGGGGATGGGAAATGAGTCTGCGGATCAACAGGCCGGCAAAGTAGGCTCCGATACAGAGGAGAATTCCGGCGGCGGGGAGGGAGAGGATCTGTTCCATGGGGCTATTCCCGGACCTTGCCGCTTTGAGCGGGGGGGATTTCCTCCCGCCCGGCGGTTTCTTTGAGAACGGCCTCCTGCGGGGGCACTGAAGATCGTCTGGTTTTTACTCCGGTTTTCACGCCGGACAGAAGGCGCCCCCTTTTTTCCATGACCACGCGGAGAAGCCGGACGGCTCCATAGGAAGCGGCAAAGGTTATGAGGGTGGAGATGGCGCAGATTACGATGATTTGGAATAGCACCGGGGAAATGGCCTGGTAGTTTTGCAGGACCGACACCGACAGGGGAAGGAAAAAAAAGCCCATCTGGGCGCTGATAAAATCCGCGGTTTTCCCAAAGCGCCGGGGCTTAACAAGGCGGAGGGACAGGGCGGTAAAGACGAGGATGATCCCCAGGACTCCCGCGGGAAGCCGGACGGGGAGAAGACGGGCAAGGAGTTCTCCGGCATAGCCTACGCCGATGATGAAGCCCAACTGTGCGATGATTTCCATAACCTTACGCTATCACAAATTTTCCGGCCCGTTCCATTGCTCCCAGGAGCGGCGGACGGCGGCGGCGGTTTCCTCCGGGCTTTTTGGGGAATCCCGGCGGAACATGGCTTCCAGTTCCCGGCGAAGGGCCGCTTCCAATTCCCCGGCCTCCGGAATTTCCAGGAATTCCTCTACCATGTCCGCCGCCTCGTACATATCCCAGGCTTTGTCCAGCAGGGGGTCCAGGGAAATATAGGGCTCATGGGTACCGGTCCCCGGTACCAGGGCCAGGGATTCCGCCAGCAGGGCGCTCCGTTCCTTAAGATGATTCAGCAAAGCCCAGGCCTCCCCGGGGTGGGGGCTGTCCGCCCCGATTCCGGCATACCAGGTGGAGAGGCCCAGGACAGGTTTTCCGCTGTAATCGCCGCCCTGGGGAACAAGGGTAATCCCAATGGTTCCCTCCCCCATTCTTTCACGAATGCCCCGCAGTTCCCCGCTGGAAACAACCATCATGGCAATGCCGCCCCGGATAAATTCTTCCACCCGCTCCGGCCCGGCGGCGGTGAAGGTTCCCGGCGCCAGGAGTCCTTCAC
>JAIRNB010000079.1 GCA_031258265.1 Treponema sp.
GGAGAGCCCACGTCGATCACCCTCAGCACCGGAATCGGCTCGATCATGCCCACCACGGAAGGGGATTTCATGGACCTTGTTCAGCAGGCGGACAAGTACCTGTATATCGCCAAGGAAACTGGCCGCAACCGGATAGTATTCAAAGAGTAGCAGCCTGTTGCACTTGTAGATTTTTTGCATATACATGCAAAAAATCACGATTATTGGGTAGCTTTCGGAGTTTGTAAGGTATAAATATTCATTGATATGAATATTTATACTATTTTATGCGCGAAGCGCAACAAACTCCTGGACAGACTCTAAATTGTACCCTGGCCCCCGGCTCCCGCACGCCGGGCGGCGAAATTGCGGAACAGCAGTTCTATGTCCCAGCCTTCAACCTCTACCCGGCTGTTCAGGTAAAGGCCAAAGCCCATACATACATAAACGCTTTCCACCACCAAAAAATTTACGCACCAGCCGGTATAGTAATACAGGCCCTTTCCCGCAAAAATATTGCCAAAGGATGACAAGTCCGGGTTAAAAAACAGCCGGGCGATCATCAGGACAAAAAAAGTCTCCCCCGCCAGGAGAATCCACTGGAGGATAGAACACCACATCGTAAGAAAAATGCAGAAGTGAAGCCCCCCGTTGGCGAGGGCCCGTTTTCGCATCTTTATCCGCCGCCGGTTTCCCCGGCTTTCCCATTCAAGGAGCCGCAGGGGCAGCATAGCGGCCCGCCAGGGACTTAAACGCCGCCAGAGCAGGTCCCCCACAAGGCCCCGGCCCAGGTTCCTGCCCAAACCCCGGAACAGGGCGGAAAGGGAAGCCTGGGGTTCAAAAAACCTCTTCGCCGCCACATGGAGGATAAAACGGTCAAAGAGGGGGCTAAGCCACCAGAGGATGATCCAGGACCAGATCAGGAAAGATTCCCCAGACCCGGACAAAAAGTACCCAACGCCGCCGGACAATGGATTATCGTATACACTGTCATAAAAAGTCTCATAATTCTCCGGGGACATCAAACCGGGAGAAAGGCGGAGGGCAAAGGCGCAGATCCAAAAGGGAATGGCAAAAAAGGGAATAAAATAACCAAGATTCCGTTTCCAAAGAAGCAGCCCCGCATCCGCCGCTTCCCAGACGCTCCGTTTTCTCAGGGCGAGGATTCCGGCCTTAAGCATGGGGGACCCCATCCGCGCCCGCATCTTCCCCACCGACGGGGCGGCGGCGGCCCGCCAGGGCAAAGTAAAGGATCAGGAGAATCCAGCCCAGCCCCCCGGCGGCATAGCGGATCTCCGGGGGAATCTGGCTCCGGGAAGACCAGAAAGCCTCGACCACGGCGGCGATTACCAAAAGCAGCGCCGCCCCGGCGATAATGGGCAGGGCCTCCCTGCCCGCCTTCCTGACGGCGGCCCCCCGGCTTTGCCCCCGGGCCGCAAAAAACCGGTAACCCAAGAGCAGGCCCGCCTGGGCGGAAAAGATGATGGCCGTAAGTTCAAAACTGCTGTGGCCAATGATGAAAGAAAAAAAACTCTCCGTAAATCCCAGGTTGATAATATGCCCAATGGCGGCCCCTAAAATCAGGGCATTGTAGGCCAGAAAAAAAAGACTCCCCAGGCCCCCCAGGATACCTCCCGCAAAGGTTCTAAAGGCAATAGAAATATTGTTGTAAATGTAAAAGCCAAACATATCGGCGTCCCCGGCCACCCCCCTGGGTTTCAGGAAATGCGGACTTTGGGGATTGTACATCTGCTCCAGGGATTCCGCCGTATAATCCGGCAGAACCCGGTAGGCCGTTTCGGGAAAGCGAAAGCAGAATACCGCAAAAAACAGGACCAGGCCATAAAAAATCAGGCCGGCCGCGGCAAGCCCCTTCCAGTTTGCCCGCACCCGCCGGGGGAAGGTATAGGCGGCAAAATTCAACAGAGGCTTAAAAGAAAACTCGCGGCAGCCGTAGAGCCGCTGATGGCCCTCCAGAACCAGGCGGTTCAGCCGATCAACCAGGGCGGGATCAAAACTGTGGGCCCTGGCGGTATTAAGGTCCTGGGAAAGCTCCCGGAAATCCTGGGGAAAACGCCGGGCCCGCTGCCGCATCAGGCGGCGGCTTCCCAGGGTTTGGGAAAACTCCTGCCAGAACTTGCCGCGCCGGGTAATAAAGTTACGCTCCGTCATCAATCCCCCAGGATTCTTTTACCAATATCAAGAAGATAATCCGCATCTCCACCGGGAACGGGGGAATCCTCCGGCTCCTGGCCGTCTTCAGTTCTCAGGGTTTTCACCAGGGGGGCGGCGATCTCATCGGCCCGGGCCCTGCCCAGCAGGGGGTAACGGCGAAGGAACATCAAAATCCCCTGTTTCTCCTCCCCGCTCAAGCTTCCCCCCCCTCCGGCGGGGACCCTGAACCCCTGGGCCGCGGAAACCGGCCCCGGAAAAGAAGAAACGGCCAAAGACTGGATAGTATACACCACCACTGTGCCGGCGGTCCAATCCCCCAGGCGGCGGAAACCCTTACTCAGCAGCATGCTTGTCAGGGCCACAGGGCAGAGGAAAAGAAAGGTATCCGCAAAACGCAGGAGATTCCGCAGAAAAGAGGCGCCGGGATTCACCGGCGATCCGTCACCGCGCAGCACCCGGATTCCCAGGAGCAATTTTCCCGGACTCTGCCCCCGGCAGAAAATCTCCCAAAGGGTATGGTAGAACCAGTCGATACAGAAGAACAGGAGAAGCATCATCCAGGAACCCCCTTCACCCTTAAAAAACGTAGAAGTAACACTGATTATGATGAAAAGAGTCCACTGGATTAGCTGATCAACCGCCCAGGCGCAGCTGCGGATCAAAGGCCCCGCGGGAAACAGGGTAAACTCAATCCCCTCCGGGGATTCTACCGTCATTCCGGAATCCAGGGGGGAAAGGGCCTGGGAAGAAAACATAAAGCCTAAAATAACCCTGAAACCGCCATGACCACCGCGGCAATAATCCCAACCGGTATAAAGGACAGGTATACAATTATCAAAATCCCGGAAAATTTCCACAGGGACCGGTTGTTTTTAAGAGCCTCTTCCAGGTCCTTCTCCGCGCCGCTGGAAAGGTAGTGCCGGATCTTCTGACCAAATCTATAGGTAAAACGGGCGGGGAAAAAAGCCAGCGCCCCCAACGGTATATAACTAAAGCCCGCCAGCCCCGAAACCAGAGGAAAGTACCTAAAGCCGGTGATACCGCCAAACCCCGTCGCCATCGTAACAATACCGGAAACAATAAGAAGAGCCGCGCCAATATAACCCACAATACCGACAAACCGCAGCCATGGAGAAGTCTCCCTCAGACAGCGGATCATAAAGGCCGTCAAAATCCCCTGGGCGGCGTTCTCCTCCGCCTGTGCCGGGGCC
>JAIRNB010000103.1 GCA_031258265.1 Treponema sp.
TTTACGGTAAAACCCAGGACGGGAAGGACGGACAGGACCAGGGCCAGGTGATCCCTGCCCGCCCCGGCCAAAACCCTGAAGCCCAGGGCCAGACTCGCGGCATAGGGGAAGATAAAAGCTAAAGCCGCCAAAGCCAGGGGGGGAAGAGCCATAAGCCACAGGCCCAATTCCCCCGGAGACCCGCCGCCGGAAACCGGAAAAGACCCCGGCCCTTTCCCCCGCCGCCGAAAGGGAATTCTTGTCCGAAAAACCGGTGATTCTCCCATTTTATTTCGTTTACCTTACAGCCTTAACGCCGGCGCTGAACCCTTCACGGCGCAGCCGCAAAGCCGCAGTTTCAGGATTGGATTTTTCAATTTTAAAACAACCGCTTAAAAGTAGCGGGAAAAGCGGCTTTCGTCAAGAAATCTCTCGTTTTGTTAGTGATTCTCATTTAGGGCGCATTTTTTGCTGCCGCAAAAAACCGGGTTTTCCGGGGCTCCGGCCTCCTCGCCCCTCAGGGGCTGCGGTGGCGCGCTTCGCGCCCCCTCCAATCCCTTGCGCCTCGCGGGATTTGGAATTTTGTTTCGTATGTTTTGGCCGCCGGACAGCCTGGTAACAAAACTTGAAGTTCGGCCTAATAAAATATATGGTTAGCCGGAAAGAGGTGAAGCGTGGAAATCCCACTGCCGGAACATTACAGGTTCATCCGCAAATTAAACATAACAGGGAGTATATGAAAAATGATACAAGATGAAGAAAAAACTATCTGCCCGGGGGAAGCCGCGAATCAGGCGGAAGCCCTCCCAGCGGGAACGCTAAGGGGACGGCGGGGCACCGGCCTGGTCCTGGCTGCCCTTTTCGGGGCCCTTATCGCGGCGGGAACCTTTATCTCCATTCCCCTGCCCTTCAGCCCTGTCCCGATAGTATTACAAAATCTCTTCAGCCTTTTGGCGGGACTCGTGCTGGGGCCCGCCCTCGGCGCCGCCGCGGTGGGCCTCTACCTCCTGGCGGGGATCATTGGGGCCCCCGTATTTGCCGGAGCCACAGGGGGGATTGCCCGGGTCCTGGGACCCACCGGGGGTTTCCTTTTGGGCTACCTTTTTTCCGCCTTTACCGCGGGCCTTATTGCCGGACGGCCCCGGCGGGGAATAAAACTCCCCCTGTGGAGGATAAGCCTGGCAGTCCTGGCGGGCCTCCTCGTGATCTACCTGCCGGGCCTCTTCCGCCTCCGCTTTGCCGCCGGTTCTTGGGGCAAAGCCCTGGTCACCGGTTTTCTTCCCTTTATCGTGGGGGACACAATCAAGGGGATCATCGCCGTCCTCATCGCCCCCCGGCTTAGACAGCCCCTGGGGGATCATTTCGGCGAATGAGATCCGGCCCCGCCGGGGGGAACGGCGGCCTCCCCGTCCTTTCGGTCCGGAACTTGACGATCCGTTTTAACGGAACGCCCCCCTTTACCGCCCTAAGCCGGGTAAACCTGGATATATGGGAAGGGGAATTCCTCCTCCTGGCAGGTTCCAACGGTTCGGGAAAGACCCTCCTCATGCGCTGCCTGGCGGGCCTCCTGGAAACCCGGGAAGGAGAAATCCTGTTCCGGGGGCAGCCCCTTTCACGGACCCGGTCCCTGCGCCGGGAACTGGGCTTGGTTTTCCAGGATGCGGAAACCCAGCTCCTGGGGGAAACCGTGGAAGAAGACGCCGCCTTCGGCCCGGAGAACCTTGGTTTTTCCGGGGAAGAAACGGAACGCCGGGTAAAAGCCGCCCTGGAAGCCGTGGGCCTGGAAACCAAGCGGAAACGTCCCCCCCGCCGCCTCTCCGGCGGAGAAAAAAGGCGTCTCGCCGTGGCCGGGATTCTGGCCATGGGCTGCGGCATAATCATCATGGATGAACCCTTCGCCAATCTGGACTGGCCCGGGGTAGTCCAGGTACTGGAAATCCTCGTTTCCCTCAAACGGGCCGGGAAAACCCTCGTCGTCCTGACCCATGAACTGGAAAAAGTCCTGGCCCTGGCAGACCGGCTGGCGATTCTCCACCAGGGAGTCCTCCGGGATGATGGAGACCCCGCGGCGGTACTGGACCGCATGGACAGGGCCTGGGGAGTCCGGGACCCCCGGCGGAACTACCGGAGCCTTGCCGACTGCTCCTGGCTTCCCGGAATCTAAAGGGACAAATTTATGGCCGCATATACCGGAGTTCCCCGGAACAAATTTTCCCGCCGCGGCCCCCTACCACCATATACACAGAAAAACAGAAACAGACTAAAAGCTGCGGTTTAATTATTGTCTGTCCACAAAGTCTGTTACTTTGTGGACAGAACTTGCATTATCTCCCGGCGGATTTGCCTAAATCCGCCTGTACCACAACGGTACGCACAGTGCATTTTTTAAGGAAGTCTCGGCATATATGCCGGATCCATAATGTGTCTACATTATGGACAGACTCTAATTAATTTTTCCTGAACAGCTCCAGGGGTTTGAGCTTTCCCGCCCGCTGCGCGGGAATCCAGGAGGCGATCACCGAGCAGAGGATCGTGAAAAAACCGATAAGAAAAACCGCGGTCCAGTCGATGATCACCGGGATATTTTCCAGGTAGTAACCGGGGTCCAGGATCTTTACTTCCCCGCCCCGGAACAGGCCGGAAAAGAAGGTCAAAAGCCCCTCCAGGCCGTGGATAAGGCTGTTGATATTGATTCCCAAGAGGAGTCCCGCGCCGGTCCCCAGCGCCGCGCCGCAGAGTCCTGTTAAGAAGCCCCCCATGATAAAAACCGCCGCCGCGCCCCGCCGGCTTATCCCCGAGGCCTTGAGGACGGCAATGTCCCGCCGCCGCTCAAGGGCCAGCATGGATGTGGCGCTGGATACGTTTACCGCCGCCACCGCCACGATCAGGGCCATGATAAAAAGGAGGAGCTGGCGGGTAGACTCATAGGAATTGTACTGGGTCCGCTGGAGATCCCCCCAGGTGTAAACCGCAAGGGCGGGACCCAGCTTTTTTTGCAGGGCAAAAGAAAACCTATCGGCCTCATGGTAGGGGTCTTCTATTTTTACCAGGAGATGGGCCCGGCCTGCATCGCTGCCCAGGGCCCGGTCCCCCCCTTCCATGGTGGTGATACACCACAGGGCGTCCAGTTCGCGGTAGCCGGAAGACACAATGCCGGCCACCGTAAAAACGCTGATCCGGGGAACCGGCCTGCCGTCAATGTCCCGGATTGTCATGATCCGCAGCGTATCCCCCGGTCCGGCGCCTATTTCTTCCGCCAGGGCCTGGCCCAGGGTCAGCTCCCCGTCACCGCGGGGAAAAGAACGGCCCGCCAGGCTTATCAGGTAGTTCCCCCCCTCCCAGAAGGACGGATCCACCGCCCGGATCGTGGTTCCCCGTTTACCCTGGGGACCGATTACCACCCCCAGGCCCCGCCGTTCCCGCCAGACCCCCTTGAAGCCTTCGGTTTCCGCAAGATGGGGAATACCGATTTCGAGCAATCCGGTATCGCCGAAATCGTAAATCTGGAGATGGCCGGTCCCCAGTTCAATAAAGCGGTCGGTGATTCCCCGGATCATACCGTCCGCCACAATGAGGGTAACGATGATGGGGACCAGGCTAAGGGCAATGCCCGCCGCCGCCCCCCGCAGGTAACGGCCCCCCTCCTTTGCCCGGCCCAAGAGGTAACGGAGGGCGATAAAAAAGGCGGCCCCCATCAGGCCGTCCCCGGAAGGCCCGTAAGCTGCCCGGCCTCCAGGGTATAGCGGGTCTGCGCCCGGCCGGCAACTTTTTCGTCATGGGTCACAACGATAAGAGTCTTTCCCCGTTTTATGGCGCTGCCGTAAAGAAGATCCGCCACCACGGCGGAATTATCCGGGTCCAGGTTGCCCGTTGGTTCATCGGCCAGCACCATGTCGGGATCGTTCACCAGGGAGCGGGCCACCGCCACCCGCTGCCGTTCCCCCCCGGAAAGCTGGGAGGGGTAGTGGCCCATCCGGTCTTCCAGCCGCAGATCGGAGAGGAGGGCCTTTGCCCTTTCCAGGGCTTCCCTTCTCTTTAGCCCCGCGATGTAGGCGGGGAGCATTACGTTTTCCAGGGCCGTAAAATCATTGAGGAGGTAGTGGAATTGAAAAATAAAACCCACCTGTTTCCGCCGGTAGGAAGTCAGGGCCCCCTCGGAAAGGGAACTAAGGTCCGTATCCCCCACCCTCACGGTCCCCGAGTTACCCCGGTCAAGACCCCCCAAAATGTTGAGGAGGGTACTCTTGCCGCTGCCGCTTCGGCCCGTTACCGCCGCCGTTTCCCCCCGGGCCAGGACAAGGCTTACCCCCCGCAGAACATGCAGAGTCTCATCACCGGAAACGTAGTTCTTAACGATACTATCTATCTTTACCAGAATATTACCGGCAGCGGCATCCGGGAGCGGGATTCCTTTGGGTTCATCAACAGTATTACTATTCGTCACGCAGCACCTCCGCCGGGTTTGTTCGGGATACCCTGCCTGAGGCGAACCACGCGGCCAGCAGGGCGGAAAGAAAACCAAACATAAAAATTAAAAAAACTTCCAGGGGGATGATCCGGGCGGAAATCTCCTTGATGTAAAATTCCGCCGGGGAAAAGACGGCGAAATTCCCCATTCCGAATCCGAAAAAAGATCCGAAAAAGTAGTTGGCGACCTCGATGAACCCGTTGACGATCCCTTCGATGATACTAAAAAAAACGGCGATATTGCCGGCAATGAGGAGCCCCAGAATCATGCCCGTCCCCGCGCCGCAGAGGCCGGTTAAAAACCCGTCCCAGACAAAGATAAGGCGCACGGAAAAATCCCCCGCCCCCACGGCCCGCAGCAAACCTATTTCTTCCCGCCGCTCAAGCACCGCCCGGCGCCGGCCTTGGAAAATATTTAAGCCCACTACAATAAATATAAGGCCCACCAGGATAAACATGAACAGTTTTTCTGTCCGCAGGGCCCCAAAGTAGGCCCGGTTGTAATCCCGCCAACTGCTCATCCTTTCCGGGGGTATGGAAAGGCGGGAAACAAGGCCGGCCAGGGCCGCCGAATCCTGCCAGCGATTCCGCAGTTTCAGGCCCACCACCGTTTCTTCCCCCGAAAGCCGCAGTCCGGTTTCCAGATTCACAAAGCCCAGAGTCATATCGTACTCGTAGTAACCGGTACGGAATATCCCCGTGACGGTAAAGGTATTTACCCCCGGCCTTCCCCCCCCAAAGAGATCGTCAATGGAAAAAAGGGTTATCTCATCCCCCAGGCGGACCGCCAGGGACCGGGCCAGTTCGGTTCCCAGGAGGATACTCCTGTCTCCGGCGATATTAAAGGAACCCGCCTCAAATTCCAGCCGGGCCGCCAGTCCCTTATCCTTTTCCAGCGCCGCGGGGGGCAGGGCCCGGATCAACATTCCCCGCTGACTGCTCTGTACCCCCCGGACAAGGGCTTGAAATTCGCAAAAGGGAAGCGCCGCGACAAAGCCCGGAAAGTCCCGTAATTCATCCGCCAGAGAATCCGCCTCCTCCGGGGGGACATCCGAAATCCTTACATGATAGGAGGAAATTTCCAGGATACTTTCGATAAAACTAAGCTGAAAACCATTCATCACGGAGATGATCACCGTCAAGGCCAGGACCCCGGTGGCAATTCCCAGAATCGCAAATACCGGCGATGGGGAATTCTTCCGGCCCCGGCGCACATAACGGGAGGCCACAAAACCTATCCAAAGGGGAAGGGTTTTCACTGGCTCCCCCTCCGCCGGGACCTCTGTCCCCCGGGCCGTACCTGTTCCTCGTGGACTTTTCTTCCCCCCTCCCAGCGGGTTCGTAGAATCAATTCTCCGTTCATGTAAAGTTCCTCATCTTCCCGGTCCCCCTGGATACGGACAAGCCGTTCCATAACACCGTTGCGGTAATTCCGTTCCTCGATCCGGTCCCCGTCATTGTTGTATGTATACTCGGTAATCCGCTCTTCCCCCCCGTCTTCCCAGGTAATCTTGGAAAGACGGTCGCCGGACCAGGTATTCCGCAATTCCCCGACAATGTTCCCCTCCTCATCCTCCCTGGTTTCCGCCAGAATCCGGCCCCGCTCATCGGTGGTATACACAATCCGGTGGAGTTCCCCGGTTCCTATATCTTCCAGAAACCGGGAACCGTAGACGGGAACCGGGGAGACAAAACCGGTTTCGTTTTCAGAATCGAAAATCCGCCGGGGAAACCTGGACAGGGCCGCGGATACCGCTTCTTCCCCGGCGGTTCCGGCCTCCACCGGTTTTGCGAAGATCCGCTCGATAAGACGCAGGGAATAGTTACGGGTGTAGCGGTAGTAATCGGTATAGAGGTCCTCCACGGCGGCCGGCTCTTCCCCGTCAAGGGCTTTTCTGCGGGTATCGGCACGGATCAACACATTCCGGTTTCCGGTATCCCGGTAAACATAATCTATAAAGAGTTCCCCGTCTTCCAGAAACTGCCGTTCCATGACAATAAGGCCATGTTCTCCAAAGACTTCGATAAAACCCAGGGGCGGCTTTTTCTCCTCATTTTCTCCCTCGTCTTCCCCCTCCGGCCCGTTCTCCGCCGCCTCCGCTTCAAGAGTTTTTTCTTCGGCGTCTCCTTCTACAGCGTTTTTTTCCGGGGTAACGTTTCCTTCCGGGACGGCCCCCCCCGCCGCGGCCTGGCCCCGGGTGAACACCGCGGAGAGGCGGTTCAAAGGACCCTCCCGAAACAGCCACTGACGCCGGGTTTCCTCCCCGTCTTTATAGAGGACCCGCAGTTCCACAAACCAGGGGACCCGGTAGTAGGGTCTAAGAAGATCGGGCATATTCCGGAAGGAACCCTCCTCCACCAGGAGACAGTAGGGACTCCGCATGGCCGCGAAACGGGAAGCGGCTTTTTCAATGGTCATGCCGCCGGCATTGGAGATGTACCATTCGGATTTTTTCTGCCCCCAGGCCGGGGGGGAAAAAAAGAAAATCCCCCACAAGGGGAATACCGCCAACCCTAAACGTAAAAGTTTCATGGCTTTTTTATTGAAGGGGGGTCCGTCAAGCGGCGGAGTTCCGGTTTTCCCGGCCCCGGAACCGGAACTACTCAAGGCCGGTGAATTCCCGGGCAAAATCCCGCCGCTTAAAGATTCTAATATCGGGATATTTTTCCCCTTCGCAGATGTAAGCCACCGGGAGCTTCAAGGCCGAAGCCAGGGAAAAAACCACCCCCCCCTTAGCCCCGGAATCGTATTTGGTAAGGATCGCCGCGTCAAGGGAAAGGGCCCCATGAAATATTTCCGCCTGGGAAAGGGCGTTGCGGCCCGTGGTGGCGTCCAGCACCAGATATTTCAGGCAGGAGGAACCGGTATTCCCGGTGGTCTTGTTTTCCACCACCCGGTCAATTTTTTTCAGTTCCTCCACCAGGGCCGCCTTAGTGTGCATACGCCCCGCGGTATCCGCGATGATCAAGTCCCCGCCCCCGGCCCGGGCCGCCTCTATGGCATCGTAAACCACCGCCGCGGGATCCCCGCCTTGGCGGTGGGCCACCACCCGGATACCAAGCCTGTCCCCATGGATTTTAAGCTGGGGTATGGCCGCGGCCCGGAAGGTATCCGCCGCCGCCAGGATAGGCCGGCGGCCCAGGGTATCCCGGAAAAGGCAGGCAAGTTTCGCTGCGGTGGTGGTCTTGCCTACCCCGTTTACCCCCAAAAGGAGAATTATCGCGGGGCCGCCGGCCCCCGGAGACTCCGGAAACCCTGGATTCCCCGCCTCGTCCAGCGTCTCCTCCAGAAAACGGGCCAGGACCTGCCGGAGTTCCCCCGCGTCACCGATCTTCTCTTTTCCAGCGTAATCCCGCAGCCTGTCCGCCATCTTGTAGGCTTCCGCCGCGCCAAAATCCCCTTCCACCAGAAGGTCCGCCAGATCCTCAAAAAGTTCTTCCGACACCGCGGTTTTGGGTTTGAAGAAATTCTTAAGCCG
>JAIRNB010000122.1 GCA_031258265.1 Treponema sp.
GTACATGGCGATAATGAAGTTAGGCTTCATCCCAAAGTTGATCACCGTCCCCACCACGGTCCGCAGTACCACCCCGGCGGCCAGCAGGATGCCGATAAGCAGGACATCCCGAATCCCCAGGCCCTTTTTGGCGGTTTTCCGCAATTCCCGCTTTAAGGCGGGTGCGGCCTCCGGTTCTTCTGTGCTCCGGCCCCGGGATTCGGCTTCCGGGTTTTTCACGTTTGCAAGGTCCATGTGTTGCTCCTTCTTCCTTTTTTTTCCGTTTTCCGCCTTCCGGCGGTGTTTCTTTATATAGAAACGTTTCTTTACATAAGAACATACTGTCTTGAACGTGAAATGTCAAGCGAATATTCGTTATTTTCGCCGATAATGGGTGTATGAAACGGATCAGCCTTACCCTTGCCGCGGTGTCTTTTATCGCCGCCCTCTGCGCTGCCCAGCAATTCCCCCCGGCGGATCTTTCCGGCTTCCGGCAGGAGGGAATCGCCTCCTGGTACGGAGGGGAATTCAACGGACGGCCCACGGCTTCCGGTGAAATCTTCAACTCCTCCCTGTACACCGCCGCCCATCCTACTCTGCCCTTTGGAACCATGCTTACGGTGACAAACCTGAACAACGGTAGAAAGGTCACCGTCAAGGTAAATGACCGGGGGCCCTTTGTTTCCTCCCGGATCATCGATCTTTCCCAGGCGGCGGCCCAGATGCTGGATATGCTGAAGGAGGGAACCGCCCCGGTCCTGGTAGAAGCCGCGGGCAGCCAGGCATCTGATTCCGCATACTGGACGGAAACCAATTCCTACGCCTACTCCGGCGGGGGAACTTCCAGCGCCAATTCCCAGATCACCGCCCCTCCCTACCCCGTTTACCAGACCCCCTCCCAGGACCCGGTAGTGATCCAGGTTCAGCCCCAAAACCCGCCGCCGGTTCAGGCTCCCCCCCAGCAGCAGATAACCCAGTATTTTCAACAGCCGGTCCAGTCCGCACAACCCGCACAACCCGCACAACCCGTACAGCCGCCGGCCCGCCAGCCCGTACAGCAGCCCCCCATGCAGCAGATACAGCCCGTCCAGCAGGTTCTTCCGGTTCAGCAGGTCCAGCCGGTAATCCAGCCGATGCGGCTCCTAGTACAGCCGGTGGTGGTCCCCCCCCAGCAGGCCGCCCCCCAGGGCCAAAGCCTCCCCCAGGGCCAACAAACCCAGCCGGCCCAGTCCCAGATTACCCAGCCCCTGCAGATACAGATTCCCATTGAGGTAAAACCCATAGTAAGCGCCGAACCTGTCGCCCCGGTCACGGTAAAGATTCCGGTATCCCCGCCCGCAGCGGCAGCGGAGACTCCGGCCGTAATTAGCCCGGCGGCGCCTCCAGCCAGCCAGTCGGCCCTTCCCGCGCCTGTTACGGTGATCCTTACCCCGGAAAACCCCGCCCCCGCGGTTCCCCCAATTCAGGTTACGGTAAAACCCCATACGAACTACCGGGTACAGATCGGTTCTTTCAAAGAGGCCCGAAACGCCCTGGCCGTCTTTGAGCGGCTTAAAGAAGCGGGACTTAATCCAGTTTACGAGCGGCACGATGAATTTTTCCGGGTGGTCCTTTCGGGGATTCCTTCGGAAAACATGGCCGAAATATTGCGGAAGCTTCAACTGGCGGGCTTTAACGAACCCCTGCTCCGGGAGGAGCGGTAGTAACGTCCGGCCCCGCCCCGATTTTTTTTAGAAACGACCGGGAAGCCCTTTTCATAGAACGGCCCAACCGCTTCCTCATCATCGCCGGGGACGGAACGGCAAGAATCCCCTGCCACTGCCCCAACCCCGGCAGGCTTATCGAATTTTTCGGATACCGGGGCAGCGACATCCCCGGAGCCCGCCTGATTCTGGAAAAACGGGAGGGCAATTCCGGGGCCGAAACCCGGACCCCCCAAAGCCACAACGCCAAAACCCACTGGACCGCGGCGGGAATCTACTACCGGGGCGGAATAGTCCCCCTCTTTTCCGCCCGGGCCAACCGGGCGGCGGAAAAACTGGTCCTGGGGGAGATCATCCCCGACCTCCGGGAAATCCGAAGCGAATTCACCCTGGAAAACTCCCGCTTTGACTTCCTCTGCACGGACCACCGGGGGAACCGCCACCTGGTAGAGGTAAAAGCCTGCTCCCTGGTGGAACACGGCGCAGCCATGTTCCCCGACGCCCCCTCCGGGCGGGCCCTGAAACACCTGAAAGAATTAAAAGAAATGGCCGCCCTCCGGGGCTACACCTGCCACATCCTCTTCATGATCCTCCACGGGGAACCGGAGGTATTCATCCCCAACCTCCACACCGACCCCCAATTCGCCGCCGCCCTCAGGAACTCCGGCGGCAAGGACGGCCCCGTACAGGTCCACGCCTGCCTCCTCCGCTGCGACCCGGAAGGTGGAACCCGCCTGGTCCGGGCCCAGGTCCCAGTGGAGCTTTCCCACGGAAAACTCGCCGAAGCGGACAGCGGAAGCTACATGGTAATGCTGGAACTCCCCCAGGCCGAAACCGTCGAAACCGGCGCCCTCGGCCCCCTGCATTACAAGGCGGGCTGGTACATCTATGCCGGTTCCGCCCGGAAAAACCTAAGCCGCCGGATAAAACGCCACCTCCGCCTCCGCAAGAAACGCCGCTGGCACATCGACTACCTGCGCCCCCACGCGGCCCAAATCAAAGCCTACCCCATCTACTCCTACCGCAACCTGGAATGTGAACTGGCCGGAGCCCTGGAAAACCTGGGGGGCCAGGG
>JAIRNB010000181.1 GCA_031258265.1 Treponema sp.
TTCTCGTTGTAGCTTTTTCCGCTGTCGAATACGGCCCCCGTTCCTTTTTTTAGCTTTGACGCGGCCCGCCGCTTGTTGAGTTCCTCCAGGAAGAGTTCTTCGTCAAAGGGTATCTCCACGGTCTTTTCCAGCCAACTGGAAAGGTGCATGGCGTTGGAAAGGGTAAGGCCATGAATACCCTCCTTCCCCTCCGCCACCAGGGATTCGCCCCGGAGGATGCGCCCGGCAAAGGCTTTGAGGACTCCCGCATGCTGTTCGTTGCTGCCATCGGTTTCGATTTTTTCTTCGGTTACCCCCGGCGCGTCAAAGCCCCCGGCGGCCCGGCGGTTGAATTCCCGCTCGTTCTGATCGAGCCGGTAGAGGCGCAGATTGGTGTTGTCCTCGTTCACGAGCTTCCCCCATTCCAGGGTGATCTCGAAACGGTTGGTTCCGGGGGCGTCGGCGGTGGAGGTAATAAAAGCGCCGGTGGCGCCATTGGGGTACTCCAGGTAGGCGGTTACGTCGTCCTCCACTTCGATATTGTGCCACTTCCCGTTATGACAAAAGGCCCGCACCGCGCTGGGCATGCCGCAGATCCACTGGAAAAGGTCCAGGTTGTGGGGGCACTGGTTCAGTAGTACCCCGCCCCCTTCACCGGCCCAGGTAGCCCGCCAGTCCCCGGAGTCGTAGTAAACCTGCGGCCTGTACCAGTTGGTGATGATCCAGTTTGTCCGCTTGATCGCCCCCAGGCTTCCGCCCTGGACCAGCTCCCGCATCTTCCGGAAATAGCTGTTGGTCCGCGGGTTGAACATCATGGCGAAGACCAGGCCGCTTTCAGCGGCGGCTTTGTTCATCTCCCGCACCTGCTTGGTGTAGACCCCGGCGGGTTTCTCGCAGAGTACGTGGAGTCCCGCCCCAAAGGCTTCTATCGCCAGGGGAGGATGCTGGTAATGGGGCACGGCGATAAGCGCCGCATCAACCAGGCCGCTTTTAATTAACTGTGAACCTTCCTCAAAAACAGGGAAACCCGCGGGCAGGAGTCCCCTTGCCCATTCCCGCCGGGCGGGAAGCCTGTCCGCCACCGCCCCCAGTTCCATGCCGGGGATGATTCCGCCGAAGACGGTTTTTACATGGGCGCTTCCCATGTTCCCCATGCCGATAATACCCAGTTTAACCTTGTCCATGCCGAAACCCTCCATGTTTTTTTTCGTCTTAACATAACATTTTACGGCGCAATACTGAATGGCCGGGCTCTGAATTTTGCCGTTACGGCGTCCACCGGTTAAGAAAAATAGATTTTCCTTTATATATCCCATCCAAGCCCCAAAAGTAAAGAAAAGTCCCCCGCGCTCCCCCTTACAATTCAGATATTTCATGCTATAATCGGGGTATGGAGTTTCTTGAGGACTTGAATATTCCAAATAAGACCTGTCCCCCGGCAGAAGCCACTCCTGGAAGGTATGCTGTTTACCGGTTGGTGGATAACATACCTTTGAAAATTGAGGATATTTGGTCATATCATGTGCTTTATCCTACAAAAGTGTTCCAGGATGAGTGTATAGCAAGGTCATGTTCGGTCTTTACCGACTGTAAAGACTTAAAAGGGCTCCAAAAAATGCCGAAATTTAAGGCGAAAAGGATAGTCGTTATCAATATTGAAGAAAAGGATGGGGTTTTATTGAAAACCTTCAAAGACTCCCATCATTCATGGTGGATTTCCAAAGAATTTGATTTGGCGGCAGTCAAGGAAGCTGTATGATAAAACTTAAAATGAAAGATGTTTACGTCTATTATGATTTCCCCATAATATTTTCCGCCGTCAATAAAGAAGGCGATATTTTTATTTGCCTGTTCGCGGAAGAAGCTGATTCACATCTGCGATACATCTGTGTAAAGGTTTCCCCGGTAATTCTTTTTGAATTAGAAAATAATCAAAAGGATGTGCGAATGGTTTTTGAACATTCGGAAAGAGTATTCAGTATACTGCTAAATGCTCAATCGGAGGAACCGATAGAAGTATCCGGGGAATTGGAAGATATTACTCCGTTTTTACCCGATGAAGGCTTGTTTATAGGGGAATCCCATGAAGAAATTTCCCAATTGGTAAAATTCAATATTTCCCTTCTTATGAATAGCGTCAATTGTAATTTTATAAGTACCCCGCCTGATTATGTGGTGGATATTAGCCCATATTCCAAGGGAAATGATATATTTTCAGGGGATTTTTCATGGCTGACAGCAGCGGCATAGCTTCTTTTCAATTTCTCTCATACAAGATAGATACTGTTAATATTCAAGTCACCAAAAATATAGGCACACTTTCGATGTATTCTATTTTACCGTCCAATCAAATGAATTTTGAAGTTGGTTTCCGTAAAGCAGGAAAATATCTGATTAATGGTGTGGTCCATTATATGGGCGGATTAAATATAAAAATTCAAATTTTCGACAACAATAAAATAAAAATATTAAGTGGAGATTTTGGAATAGCCGGCTTATTTCGCCCTGTAGGTGATACCGATAGAAATTTTGAAGAAAACATGGTACATATTAACATCCCGGCTATACTTTTGCCTTATTTGAGGTCGGCTATTACAACTATTCTGTCACAAGCAGGATTTGGGACGGTTGTATTACCACTGATAAACGTCTATGAAATTGCAAGAAAAAATCCGGTGGAAATTCTGGATTATACGGATTCCCCGGTTTTAGGACCTCGGCCAGATAAAGGTTGAAAGCATAGAGATAACGATACCTGTCCCCCTAAATTACCCGCTGTTCCTGCCAGCGGCCGCTTTTCCAGCGCAGGCTGAAACAGATCGCCCGGACCATCCACTCCCCCACCATGGAAATCCACACACAGACAACCCCTACTCCGAAAACCCAGGCCAGAACATAGGCGAAACCTACCCGGACGATCCACATGGCAAGGCTTGCCACGATCATGGTGTAACGGCCGTCCCCGGCGGCCCGCAGGGCAAAGGGGAGGCAGTAGGCGGGAATCCAAATGACGATCGCCGCGGCGCAGAAAATAAAACCGCAGATATAGGCTACCCGCATGGTTTCACTTTGCAGGGAAAAGAGCCGGAAGAACAGGGGCATCGTAAGGATAATAAAGGTGTTGCAGATCCCCATGGCAATATAATTGACGCGGATAAGTTTTTTCGTGTAATTCCGGGCGGCCTTGAAGTCTCCGGCCCCCATACACTGGCCCACGACGGTGAGCAGGGCCATGGCGATGGCCAGGCCCGGCAAATTACCCAGAGTCATGATAATGGTGGCCACGGCGTTTCCCGCGATGGCCACGGTCCCGAAGGTGGATACCAGCCGGGCCAGAAAGAGTTTCCCCACGTTAAACATGGCCCCCTCTACCCCGTTGGGGATTCCCACCTTGCAGATGCTGGCGATGATCCCCGGCAGAATACGCGGACGGCCTATCCCCCGGATGCTGAAGGGGGCCTTCCGTGAACGGTGGAGCAGGATCAGGACCGCCAGGGCGGCGGCAAAACGGGCGATCAGGGTGGAAAGGGCCGCCCCCGCCACCCCCCAGCCCATCACATAGATAAACAGGGCGTTTCCCCCCAGGTTAAAGATGTTTACCAAAAGGGATACCCACATGCCGGTCTTGCTGTCCCCCATGCTGCGGAACAGGGCCGAACCGGCGTTGTTCAGGGCCAGGAAGGGATAACTGAGGGCGGTGATGTAAAAGTAAATCCTGGCGTTCCCCATAATCCCGGGAGCGATATGCCCGTAGATTCCCCGCAGGATAGGATAATTGGCCCCCAGGGCAATCCCCATAAGCAGGATGGAAATGATGAACACCAGGTAGATAAGCTGCTTTGCCCCGTGGGAGGCATTCTCCCGGTCCTTCCGGCCCAGATACTGGCTGGCCACCACCGCCCCCCCGGTGGTCAGGGCGGCAAAGACATTGAGGAGCACCACATTGATAGAATCCACCAGGGAGACTCCCCCCACCGCCTCTTCTCCCAGGGTAGAAACCATCACCGTATCGACAATCCCTAAAAGGACATTTAAGAACTGATCGATGATGAGGGGCCAGATAAGGCGGATAAGTTCCGCGCCGGACCAGCGTTCGGCGGGGGAATGGAGATTGTACCGGATAGGACTCTGATTTTCTTGTACCGCCGAAGAATCACTAACGCTGTCCATGCCCTATCGTAGCCCCTTCCCGGATACAAGGGAAG
The DNA here is from genome assembly GCA_031258265.1 of Treponema sp. Classification (GTDB taxonomy): domain Bacteria; phylum Spirochaetota; class Spirochaetia; order Treponematales; family Breznakiellaceae; genus JAISFT01. Next base: position 4,185 of record JAIRNB010000181.1, read on the forward strand.
GGATTTAGGCCGGTTCTATGGTCCGCAAATTTTCCAGCAGGGCCAGGAACTGTTCCTCGTTGATGATGGGGATTCCCAGGCTCCGGGCCTTCGCATTCTTGGCGGACCCTGATTCCGGATCATTGGTCACCAGGTAGGACAGATCCTTAACCACCGATGATTTGGCGCTTCCCCCCAGGGCCTTAACCTTTTCCTCCGCCTGGCCCCGTTTCATCGCCGCCAGCTCCCCGGTAAAACAAAAACTCTTGCCCCGCAGGGGCTGGGTTTCCGCGGCGGCGGGGGGGGCGATGCTGATAATACCGGCGGCCAGGACCCGGTCGATTTCCCCGGCGGTTTCCACAAGACCATCGTGGATGGTCCGGGCGGTGATCTCCCCCAGGCCGTAGACCGCCGCCAGTTCTTCCACCGTGGCGCGGCGGAGTTTTTCCATGGTGTCAAAGCCGGCCTGGACCACCCGTTCCATGATAAGCTCCGCCACCCCCTCAAAATCGAAACCGGCGATAAAGGCGGCCAAGGAAAGCTGCCGCCGGCTCCTGATATGGCGCAGCACCTTGGCGGCGGAAAGCTCCCCCATGCGCTCATAGTCCGCCAGTTCTTCGGCGCTAAGGGTGTAGAGATCGCCGATGTGGCGGACCCTGCCGGAATCAAAAAGCTGGCGCAAAAGCTTTTCCCCCAGCTCCCGGATGTCCAGGACGGAGATCCACTTTTCCAGGCGGTGGTGAAGCCGCTTGGGACAGTCCGGGTTGGGGCAGAACAGCCGGGTCCCCCCATCTTCCAGGGCGGCGCCGCAGCTTCCACATTTTCCGGGGAACTCGATGTCCTGTTCCACGATTTCCCCTTCCGCCGTGGAACGGAGTTTTTCCAGCAGCCTGGCCGCCTGTTCCGGCGCGGCCAGGCTTTCGATCTTGGGGATGATCTCCCCCCGTTTTACCACGGCGACTACGGACCCCAGCTTGAGTCCCATGGCCCGGATCATATCGGGGTTGTTCAGGTTGGCCCGCTGCACCGTGGTCCCCGCCAGGCGCACGGGGTCCACAATGCCGATAGGGGTATAGGTGGCCCCGGATTCACTCCACTGGACGGCCCGCAGTACCGTTACCGCCTCCTCCAGTTCAAACTTAAAGGCAATCTGTTTTTCCGGCCGGGCGCGGCGGAGATCCGCCATGTCGGTGGCCATGTCCTTAACCACAAGGCCGTCAATATCGTAGGGGAGTTTCGCTCGGTCCTTTGAAACCTCCTCCCGGTAGGCGATTACCTCCTCCGCTGTGGAAAATTCCCGGCATGCGGTAACGGTAAAACCCCGGTCTTTTAGCCAGGCGATCTTTTCCAGCTCGCTGGTAAAATACGAATCATCGGCGGCGGCGGCATCGTAGGTAATAAGGCTCAGGTCCTCGCAGCCAGCGCCGTCTTTACGGCGCATAAGCCCGTTGGCGGCGTTCCGGCAGTTGGCCTTGTCCCGGTACTTCTTCCGCCATATATCGCGGGTCATCACCACCTCGCCGCGGATACCGCCGCTAAAGGGGATGTCGAGCCTGGGGACCACCCCCTTCATGCGCAGGGCGTTGGGGGTAATATTATCCCCAATGGTCCCGTCTCCCCTGGTGACGGCCTGTTCCAAAACGCCGTTCTTATACTGTAATTCAAGGCTGGCCCCGTCCAGCTTGTACTGCACCATGTAGGAGGGGCATTGGACCTTCGCCGCCCAGCCCCGGAAATCTCCGGGGTTGGCGGCCTTGTCCTGACTCCCCATGGGGATAAGGTGCCTGGCCTTGGGAAAACCATCGGTATTATCGGCGCCGATCTTTTTTAGAAGGGAGTTGTCCGGGTCCAGGGCCTTGAGTTCGTCCCAGAGGCGGTCGAATTCGGCGTCGGATACTTCAGCCTCCCCATTGTAGTAGGACTGCTGATACTGTTTGACAAGGTGTTCCAGCGCGGCGATTCGTCCGTCTTTCCCCTTCGCGGCGCTTTTCGGATTCGTAATCCGGCGGGCTTCTTCATTGGTCTTTGACAAAGTACAACTCCCAAATTTTATGACCCTTCGCCAGGCCCTTGGCCTCGAATTCCGTCCGGGGCCGCCAGGGCTGGGGCGGGGCAAAACCCGGAGGGACATCCGGGACGCCGCTTTCAGCGGCGGGAGGGGTCCTATAGGGGTTACGGAGTTTTGCCGTGGCGGAAAGTTCCGCCAGGGCCCAGCGGGCATAATCCTCCGAATCAGTCACCATGTAAATATAAGCGCCGGGCCGGAGTTTTTCCGCCAACAGGCCGGTAAAGGGCCGGCTTATCAGGCGGCGTTTATGGTGCCGCTTTTTCGGCCAGGGATCGGGGAAAAAAACATGGAAGGCGGCGACAGAATCAGCCTTGATCATTTTTTCCAGAGTTTCAACGGCGTCTTGTTCGATGATCCGGATATTTGCCAGGGACAATTTTTCAATTTCCCAGAGGAGCCGCCCAATTCCCGGCTTATGCACTTCGATGCCCAGGTAATTCCGATCCGGGTTTTCCAGGGCAATCCGGGCGGTGGCCCTCCCCATGCCGAAACCAATTTCCACGGTAACGGGATGGGAATTACCAAACAGGGCGGCGTAGTCCAGAAACGCGGCGGAGGGGGGAACGCGGTAACGGGGAAAGGATTCATCGTAGGCCCGTTTTTGGGCGGCGCTTAACCTGCCGGAACGGAGGACATAGCTCCTGATCCCCCGGTAGAGAGGGGATTCCGGGGGGTCTCCCCCCGGACCATATAAACCCTGACTACCGCGGGCTGTGGAAAGGGGGGGCATGATCTAGCGGAGGGAAACCATGGAACTAAGGGCGCTGGTGGAATACTCCCGGTCCTCCGCCCAAAGCGCCACGGAGCGGGCGCCGGAAGGGATGTCAAGGGAGGAAAGGGAACCGGAGAGAACGGTCAGCGGAATAATCTGGAGGGATTCCCCCTGGCTGTCATAACAGATAAATTTATTCTCCGGGTAACGGGATTCCACACGGTAGCGGCCCTCCCGTATTTCCAGGGAGGGAAAGGGGAAACGGCCCTCCGCGGGGGCGTCAAAGGCGAAGTTCCGTTCGGACTTTTCTCCCCCCTTGTTTGCCAGTACCGCCCGGTATAAACCCCGGGGAAGGGTTCCTCCCCCGGCCATGGCGATACTCCGGCTGCCTATCCAAATCCGGTCGTCTTCATCGTAACGAATCCAGTCATCGTTGGAGAGGGTCCAGCTTAACCCTTCATAATCGTGGAAAAGCCTTAGTTCCTCCAGGTTTTCTATGCCGTCGTCATCCTGGGGGATTACGAAAAAACTGAAGCGTTCTTCCGGCCCGTTTTCCCCCTGGTAATACACAAGTTCCAGGAAGCCAAATTCAATGACCGGCTCCGAGCGGGAACAGGAGAAAAAAAGAATAAAGAAAAACAGGAAGAAAAAACCGCGAATCAAAGAAAAACCCGCCGTTTTGGGACGGTTTCCCCCCATCGCCGATCTATAAAACCCCTTTGGAACCATCTTGTTTGATCTTTTCATCATTTCAATCCCAGGCCTTTTTTATCATATCCGTTGACGCGGGACTAGGCCCCTCATTAAAGAGTCTGTCCATAATACACATTTTGTCCAATGCAAGCGGCTTGTTTTCCGGCGCAGCCCGCAATCCTGTTCCGCGGGCATTACCCTAAGCCGAGGCGCATTTGTTAATTTGGGGGCATACGGAGGCGCTATGCGTAGCCACATTGGTTTAAATTAACAAGCTACGCTTGCTTTTATCGCGCAAGGGATAGAGCGGAAATACTTTTGGCGCAGCCAAAAGATTGCAGCGATAGCCCGGTCCCCACCCCGCAGGGGCGGGGATGCGCCCGATATACGATACAAAACTTTACAAAACCGTTAGCCCAGGGCCCGCAAGAATTCCCGGACTCCCACTTTATTTCCCCCCGGTCCCACGCAGGAGGGACAGCCGGATTTGCAGGGGCAGCGTTCCACCGCCCGCAGTACGGCGGCAAAGAGTTCCCCGGTCCGGCGGGAAAGGGCCTCCGAAAGGCCGGTCCCTCCGGGGTACTTGTCGTAAACGTACAGGGCGGGAATCGTGAAATGGGGGTCCCGGACCCGATCGGCGATGCCAAGGTCCCGGGGATCGCAGAGGAGAAACACCGGGGCGATAAGCCGGATAAGGGTCCCCAGGCCGGAAAGGATTGAGCCGGTCTCCGCCCCGTCCTTTCCCTCCAGGGCCCCTCCCCCCCTGGTATCCGGCCCGAAGAGAAGGGCCAGGGCCCGGGTCTGCATCTCCTCCTCCGGGAGATCGATTTCGCCGTAGCCGATATTTTCATGGGTGTGGAAACGGATTTTTTTAAATTTGGCCGCCTGGGAACGGACCAGAACATCCCCCAGGCAGCCCCTGGCCCGGCTTTGTCCCCCCGGCTCCCCGGTTTCCGGCCCATAGTCAAAGTTCTCGTCCTCGGAGAGTACCTTGATATCTGTCTTTACCAGGCCGTCGGTAAAATAATTTACATCCGCCTCCCGGACCAGGCATTTGCGGTTCTGTATGTCCAGGGATTCTACCAGATACTGGCGGCCCCGGTGCAGGTACACGGCGTTCACAAAGATAAGCTCCTTGGCGCTGGGCCGGTCCATCTCTCCGATAACCTGGTTACGGCCCCTGGTAATGTCTATGATCACCACATTGTCCGCGGTGGCGGAGCGGAGGCTGATCCCCTCCGCCGGGTAGGACCGGTCCGCCCAGTGCCATCTGCCGCCGGCGTGGCGCAGGACGCCGTCTTCTTCCAAAAATTCCAGGGCGGGAAGCGCCGCCGTCCCAAAGGGTTCCTCCCCGCCTTCAAGCGCCGCATCGGAAAAGGGGAGTTCGAAACAGGCGCACTTTACATGATCGCTGAGGATGTAGGGATTCTGCGGATCGATACGGCCTTCCTCCGCGCTTTTGCGGAAAAACCATTCGGGATCGTTCATGATAAACTGATCCAGGGGGGAGGCGGAGGCCACGAAAACCGAAACCGAATGTCCTCCCCGGCGGCCCGCCCTGCCGGCCTGCTGCCAAAATGAATTAAAGGAGCCGGGAAAACCGGCCACCACCGCGGCGTCCAGGCCGCCGATGTCTATGCCCAATTCCAGGGCATTGGTGGATACCACCCCCTGAATACTCCCCTCCCGGAGCCCCCGCTCGATTTCCCGCCTTTCATTGGGGAGGAGCCCTCCCCGGTAGGGTTCCACCCGGATACCGGAATTCCCGGTAAAGATATTTTTTAGATCCTCGTTCACATAACTGGCGGCTACTTCGGTCTTTACCCGGGAATGGGCAAAGAGGATGGTCTTGATCCCCGCCTTGAGGAAGGCCAGCATCCAGCGGCGGCTTTCGCTGACCACGCTGCGGCGGATTCCCTGTACCGCGTCCACCAGGGGTGGATTGTAGAGGATCACCCGCTTTTCCCCCCGGGGGGCGCCGTTGTTGTCCACCAGTTCTACATCTTCCCCGATCAGGGCCTGGGCCAGTTCCCGGGGATTGGCAATGGTGGCGGAACAGAGGATGAACCGGGGATTGGCCTTGTAAAAGGCGGCCACCCGGCGGAGCCGGCGGATCAGATTCGCCACATGGCTTCCCAGGACCCCCCGGTAGGCGTGGGTTTCGTCAATGACAATATATTTAAGGCTGGAGAAAAATTTGATCCACCGGGGATGGTTGGGAAGGATTCCCGCGTGGAGCATGTCGGGATTACTGATGATGATCCGCCCCGTGTCCCGGGCGCTTAGGCGGAGGCTCTCCGGGGTATCCCCGTCGTAGGTGGCAACCTTGATTGGAATGGCCGGCGGAGAATCCCCGCCGCCGGGCCCCAACAGATCGTTTAATTCGGACTGCTGATCCTGGGACAGGGCCTTGGTGGGGAAAAGGTAGAGGCAGCGGGCTTTTTCATCTTCCAGCAGGGCCTGGATGCAGGGAAGGTTATAACAGAGGGTTTTCCCGGAGGCGGTGGGAGTTACCACCACCACATTCTTTCCTTCCCTGACCTTCTCCCAGACCTCCCTTTGGTGGGTATATATCTGTTCTATGCCCCTCCGGCGCAGTCCGGCGGCGATCCGTTCGTCAAGATCCCCGGGAAAGGGGACATAAGTCCCCTCCGCAGCTTCCAGAAGACGTTCCATAACGATATGGGGGGCAAATTCGGGACTCCCAAGGATTCCCTCCAGGGCTTCGGCCTGAGTCATGTGAGGAGATTAGCACAAAACAGCAAACAAAGTAGAGATACCGGTATAGGTTTGAACAGGAAAGATGAATAAAATACATCGACAGGGAAGATTTTAGGATTTATACTGAAGGCAATGTGTTCAAGGGTATCGATACTCTCCGGCGGGGGGAAATGTCAAACATGATTTCCCGGACCGGGGATAAACAAAATGCGAGGAGGTTGAGCATGTCGGAGGTATTGTCCATCGTATTGGGAGGAGGTAAGGGGACCCGGTTGTTCCCCCTTACCCAGGCGCGGGCCAAACCGGCGGTTCCCTTCGGGGGAAAGTACCGTTTGGTAGATATTCCCATTTCAAATTGTATTAACGCCGGCCTCCGGCGTATCTATATCCTTACCCAGTTCAATTCGGCTTCCCTTCACCTCCACCTTGCACAGACCTACGTTTTTGATACCTTTACCAACGGCTTTGTTGAAATTCTAGCGGCGGAACAGACCTTTGAACATTCCGGCTGGTACGAGGGCACCGCCGATGCGGTGCGGAAAAACTTTCCCCACTTTAGAACCCAGAATCCCTCCTATTACCTTATCCTCTCGGGGGACCAGCTCTACCGGATGGACCTGCAGGAACTGTTAAAAAAGCACAAAGATTCCGGCGCGGCTATTACCATTGCCTGTACCTCCGTAAGCCGCCAGGATGCCAGTCAGTTGGGGATTCTAAAGGTGGATAAGAATAACCGTGTCACCGAATTTCTGGAAAAACCGGGGCCCACCAAAGATATTGTGGATTTTAAAATTCCCCCGGAACTCCAGGGAAAATTGTCTTCCAAAGATGACACTTACCTGGCCTCCATGGGTATCTACGTGTTTAATTCCCGGAACATGGAAGACTGCCTGGCCAACGAACTAACCGATTTCGGCAAGGAGATCATCCCCCGGGCCATTAACAAGGTTAAGGTCAACGCATATATTTTTAACGGTTATTGGGAAGATATAGGGACTATCAGGAATTTCTACGAGGCCAACCTGGAATTAACCACCCTGCGGCCCCGTTTCGATTTTTATGATGAGGACAACCCCATCTATACCCATATCCGTAACCTGGCCCCCTCCAAGATGAACTTTAGTAATATGAACCAGTCCATTGCCGCGGAGGGCTGTATTATTACTAATGCGTCAATAACCAATTCTATCGTCGGCGTTAGAACAATTATCGAATCCGGCTCCAGCCTAAACGGGGTAGTCTGCATGGGGGCGGACTACTACGAGACGGAGATCCAGAAGCAGCAAAATGCGGAGGCCAGGGTTCCCAATGTAGGCATCGGCAAGGGAGTCATCGTCAAAGGGGCGATCATCGACAAGAACGCCTGCATCGGGGACGGCTGCCGTATCGGGGTGGATAACCTTAGCCGCAACGACGGGAACTACGGCCACTACCACATCGTGGACGGCATCGTGGTTATCCCGAAGAACGCCGTTCTGTACCCCGGAACGGTGATCTAGCGGCCTGCCGCCCTTGTAGATTTTTTGTATAAAGGGCGCCGCAGGCGCCGGGCCTCTTTGACGCCCGGGCAAAAACTCAGCGGTGGATGGCCGGGGTATTTTCCGGGATGCCGGGAACGCCTTCAAAGGACAGGGCGGATAGTTTTATCTTCCCCTTTTTGACCCCGGCGCTGAATACCGTCCCCGCCGGCCAGAGGCTGTCCAGGAGAAACATGGACAGGGGATCCTCCAGTTCCTTCTGAATAGTACGGCGCATGGGACGGCCGCCGAATTTGGGGTCCCAGCCTTTCTCTATAAGCAGTTTCCTGGCGCCGGGGAGAACGTGGAGGCCGTAGCCCTGTTCCGCAAGCCGGGCCTCCAGTTCCCCGATCTGCAAATCGAAGACGATCCCGATTTGTTTCTGATCCAGGGGGTGAAAGACAACCACATCATCCACCCGGTTGAGAAATTCAGGGTTAAAGAGGCGGCGCAGCTCCCCCAGGGCCTGGCTTTCAATTTCCCGTATGTCCATGATCCCCTGCCCCGCGCCAAAGCCCAGCCGTGAATCCCTGTGTATTTCCCGGGCCCCCGCGTTACTGGTCATGATGATCACCGTATTGCGGAAACTGACGGTATGGCCCAGGTTATCCTTCAGTTCACCCTCCTCCATCACCTGGAGAAGCAGGTTAAAAACATCCCGGTGGGCCTTCTCAATTTCATCAAAGAGGATCACCCGGTAGGGATTCCGCCTGATCCGCTCCGTCAGAACCCCTCCCTCTTCATAGCCGACATAGCCCGGCGGGGCCCCTACCATACGGGAGGCATTGTGTTTTTCCATGTAGTCTGACATATCTATCCGCACCAGGGATTCTTCACTGCCAAAGAGGTAACGGGCAAGTTGTTTGGCGATCAGGGTCTTGCCGACCCCGGTGGGACCCAGGAAAATAAAGGTCCCCAATGGCCGTCCGGGGTGGGAAATTCCCGCCCGGGAACGGCGCACCGCGCTGGCGATCCGGCGGACCGCCTCATCCTGGCCGACAACCGATCTGTGGAGTTCTTCCTCTATGCCCAGGAGTCTGCGGGATTCCTGTTCTTCCAGGCTTTGCAGGGGAATCCCCGTCAATTCCGCCACAACCCGGCGAATGTCCCCTTCCTCCACCCTGGCGGTCTCGGTCTGGGACGCCCGTTCCCAGGCCAATTGGATGGTCTGCAGCCTGGCCCGTAAATTCCGCACCCGGTCCCTAAGTTCCGCCGCATGTTCATAATCCTGGACGCTTACCAGGGCGCTTTTTTCTTCGGTAAGCTGCTGTATTTCCGCCTCAATACCGGAGATCTCCGGGGGCTGGCTTGACTTCTCCAGCTTCCGCATGGCCCCCGCCTCATCAAGAATATCAATAGCCTTGTCGGGCATATAACGGCCGCTTATGTAACGCTGGGCCAATTTTACCGTTAGTTCCACCGCCTCCGGTGAATAGGAAACATGGTGGCAATCCTCGTACTTCTTCTGTATTCCCCTGAGAATCTCCAGGGTATCACCGGCGTCCGGTTCTTCCACCAGAATCGACTGGAAACGCCGCTCCAGAGCGGCGTCCCTTTCAAAATACCTGCGGTACTCCGCCAGGGTGGTAGCGCCGATACACTGGACTTCCCCCCGGGAAAGGCCCGGTTTTAGCATGTTGGAAGCGTCAATGGTCCCCTCGGCCCCCCCCGCGCCAATGATCGTGTGTATTTCGTCGATAAAGAGGATCACATTCCCCGCCTGGGAAATTTCCTTCATGATCCGTTTAAGCCGTTCCTCAAACTCCCCCCGGTACTTTGTTCCCGCCACCACCGAACCCATATCCAGGGAAAGGATACGTTTTCCCGCCAGGGCCGCGGGGGCATCTTCCCCGGCCAAAAACTGGGTTATACCCTCCACAATGGCGGTCTTGCCCACCCCGCTTTCCCCTACCAGGACGGGGTTGTTCTTTGTCCTGCGGGCCAGAATCCTTAGCGCCCGGTTGATCTCCCTCCGACGGCCCAGCACCGGGTCAAGCTTCCCCCCCCTGGCAAGTTCCGTAAGGTCCCTGGAAAATTCGTTGAGGGTCGGGGTAAGTACAGGGTAAGCGGCGGGATTAAGACGGGAATTGTGGGCCCGGTGTTCCCCTTCCCGGTGAAACGACCAGCCCTGGTAGACAGCCTGCGGGGCAGCGCCGCCAATTTCCGAAATCCAGGCGGAACCAAAAAAATTTTTATCATCCCGGGGGTTCCGGTTAAAGGTGGTTTGGATCACCACCCGCAGCATATCCGTATCCACACCGTGCTGGGAAAGGTAGCCCTGAACCGCAGTCCCCTGTTCCCGGAGGCCGGCAAAGAGAAGATGCTCGGTTCCCAGATAATCACTGCCCATATTACGGGCCTCTTCGGTGGCGGTTTCCATGAGTCTTTTGGTCCGCTTAGAGGGGGGCAGTTCCCCGCCGCCGGGAATCCCCGGAGAGCGGGGAATCCCCGATTCCAGGGAATGGCGAAATTCCAGAAGATCGATCCGTAAAAACATCAGGGCCTTACAGGCAATCCCCGCCCCCTCTTTAAGAAGGGCGATAATCACATGTTCGGGAAGGACTTCCCCCGAATTGAAACGCCGGGCCTCCCTTTGGGCCGCGGTGGATATGATTCTCTGAACCCGCTGGGTTAAACCTTTAAACAACTATTCCCCCTGGGAGTTTTTTATATTCTGGGCGCATCCCCGCCCCCTACAGGGGCGGGGACCGGGCTATCGCTGCAATTCCTCGGCTTTACCTTCGGTAAAGCCTGCGGTATTTCCGCTCTATCCCTTGCGCAGTAAAAGCAACCAAAGGTTGTTAATTAAACCAATGCGGCTACGCATAGCGCCTCCGTATGCCCCCAAATTGAAAAATGCGGCCAAGCTTTAGCTTGGGCAGTGCGCGCGCGGCCCAAACCGCAGGTTTGGGCTGGGAACAAAAGCTAAGGGCCGAAGGCTGTGAATTAAACCAATGCGGCTACGCATAGCGCCTCCGTATACCCCCAAATTGGAAAATGCGGCCAAGCTTTAGCTTGGCCAGAGTACGCACGGTTCAAGGTGCTTCGCACATTAAGCGGAACAGCGCGATACGGTTCTCGCGAATAAAACCCTATTTCCTTTACGTGCTATGTACCGCTACGGTGACTGTACGATCAAAACCCGTCCAATAACAAGCGATCCCCCGCTTTGATCCCCGCCCTGCCAAACCAGCCCTGGG
>JAIRNB010000238.1 GCA_031258265.1 Treponema sp.
CTTAATATTATTGACCGTCTGCTTTCTGTTTTTGGCGGCTATGGCGCCGCTGTGCTGCTGCACCGTGTCAGACGGCGGATTTCCGGTTATTAGCGGGACAGGCCGCGCTTGCCTGCCGCAGCTAATATTCACAGCTATAATACTGAGCGTGCGCTAGACCAGGTCCTTGAACATGGCTTCGATCTGCTGTTTGGGGGCGGCCCCGATCTGCTGCTGGACGGGGCGGCCGTCCTTGTAGACGATGAGGGTGGGGATGGATGTGATGCCGTGGCGGCCGGCGAGGTCCCCCTGTTCATCCACATTTACCTTGCCCACCTTGAGCCGCCCTTCGTACTCCCCGGCAAGCTGGTCAATAAACGGCCCAATCATTTTGCAGGGGCCGCACCAATCGGCCCAAAAATCTATCAAAACCGGGATCGGGGAAGCGGCAACCTCGGATTCGAAATTTTCATTAGTGATAATTAATCCCTTGCTCATAATTAACCTCCTGTATTCAGGGTAGATTTCCAGTATACTATAAACATGCGCCGGTGAAAAGGTTGTAAGGGCTTTTACCGGGCCGTTTTTCCGGTTACGGGGAAACAGCGGGAGATGAATTGCCGGAGGACGCCATGGCGGAAAATTTTACCAAAATTCAAAAAGACGGCTACACCCTTTATCTTAACCGGGGAGGTCCCGCCCTGGGGGCGGCGGATGAAAAACACGTCCTGGTAATAGACGGCTTCGCTTTTAAAGATCTGAACCGGAACGGGGTCTTGGACGCCTATGAAGACTGGCGGATTCCCTGGGAGGACCGGATCGGCGATCTGGCATCCCGGTTAAGTATCGAGGAAATTGCGGGGCTTATGCTCTACAGTTCCCACCAGTCAATTACCAGGGTGAATCCCTTCGCGGCCCTGGGCTACCGGGGGCGGGAGGAAAAGGATACCAGGGAAAATGTCTGGGATCTTACGGAAAGCCAAAGGGATTTCCTTAAAAATGATCATGTCCGGCATGTACTTTTAGCCCAGGTTGAAAATAGTATTACTGCGGCTAAGTGGAATAACCGGGTCCAGTCCTTTGCGGAGGGCCTGGGGCTTGGCATCCCTGTCAACATAAGTTCCGACCCCCGGCATACGGCAAAGGCTACGGCGGAATTCAACATGGGCGCCGGGGGGGATATTTCCCTGTGGCCCGACGCCCTGGGGCTGGCGGCGGCCTTTGATCCTGCCCTGGTCCGCCGTTTCGGCGAAATAGCCGCCAGGGAATACCGGGCCATGGGCATTACCACCGCCCTTTCCCCCCAGGTGGATCTGGCTACCGAACCCCGCTGGTCCCGCTTTAACGGTACTTTTGGGGAGGGTATACGGCTTGCCGTTGATCTTGCCCGCGCTTACTGCGACGGTTTTCAGAATTCCCCGGAGGATCAGGAAATCGCCGGCGGCTGGGGTTTCGGCAGCGTAAACGCCATGGTTAAGCACTGGCCCGGCGGCGGCTCCGGGGAAGGGGGCAGGGACGCCCATTTTGGCTACGGAAAGTACGCGGTATACCCCGCCGGCCGCGGGGAAGATCACTTAAAGCCCTTTATTGAGGGGGCCTTCAGGCTGGAGGGTAAAACCGGAAAGGCCGCCGCGGTGATGCCCTATTACACCATTTCCTGGGGCATGGACCGGGAATACGGAGAAAATGTGGGGAATTCCTACAGTAAATATATTATTACCGCTTTACTCCGGGAAAAATATGGATACGATGGAGTCGTATGTACGGATTGGGGTATAACCGCGGATTCAGGTCCCATTGATGTTTTCTTCAGCGGTAAGTGCTGGGGCGTGGAAAATTTAAGCGTGGCGGAGCGGCATTACAAGATCCTGATGGCCGGAGCTGATCAGTTTGGGGGCAATAACGATAAAAAACCGGTGCTGGAAGCTTATGCCAGGGGAGTTGAAGAACATGGCGAGGAGTTTATGCGGAACCGGTTTATCCAGTCGGCAAAAAGACTGCTGCGGAATATTTTCCGGACCGGTCTTTTTGAAAATCCCTACGTGGATACCGCTGAGCAGTCCCATGCCGATCCGGCAAAAAAAGAATTTTTCCGGGAAGGTTTCCAGGCCCAGCTCCGCAGTATCGTTATGCTGAAAAACGCCGGTCCCGTCCTGCCCTTAAAAGAAGGGGCCAGAGTCTATATTCCCCAGCGGCATCTTAAAGCGGGGACTAATTTTTTCGGCCTTGCCACAGCGGAGCAGAATATCGATCCGCTGGATCCTAAAATCGCCGCCGAATATTTTGAGTCTGTCCCCAATCCGGAGGCGGCGGAATTTGCCCTCTGTTTTATAGAATCCCCCAAAAGCGTGGGGTCCGGGTATTTGAAAGACCAGGGCTATATTCCCATAAGCCTCCAGTACCGGCCCTATACGGCCGGCGGCGCCAGGGAAAAGAATTTCGCCGGAAACGATAACCGTTCCTACCGGGGGAAAAGCGCCGGGGTTTCCAACGAAGAAGACCTGGAGATGATACTGGAAACCAGGAAAAAGATGGGCGGGAAGCCGGTAATTGCCGTTATCCAAACCACAAATCCATTTGTGGCCGCCGAGTTTGAAGCTTACGCCGATGCCATACTTCTCAGTTTTTCTGTCGAACCCAGGGCCGTGCTGGATATTATTACCGGGAAGGCTGAACCTTCCGCCCTGCTTCCCTTCCAAATGCCCAGGGATATGGAGACCGTAGAGGCCCAGGCGGAAGACGGGGCCCGTGACATGGTCCCCTACACCGACAGCCTTGGTAATACCTGGGATTTCGCTTTTGGCCTTAACTGGAAAGGCCCCATAAAGGATGGACGGGTAGAGAAGTACGCGCATGGTTGAATTACTGGCCCCCGCGGGGAGCCCTGAAACGTTGAACGCCGCGACCGCCGAAGGCGCGGATGCGGTGTACCTGGGTTTAAAGAATTTTAACGCCCGTATGCGGAGCGCGAATTTTAGTTATTCCCAGTTTGAATCCGCCCTTAAAGCTCTTCACGCCATGGGACGGAAACTGTACGTCACGGTGAACACGATCTTTGAACAGCGGGAGGCCGACCGGATATACCAGCTCCTCAAGTACCTCGCCGGACTGGGCCCCGATGGAATTATCGTACAGGACTTTGGAGTCGTTTCCATGGCGCGGGAATGTTTTCCCTCCCTAAAGCTTCACGCTTCTACACAGATGAATATTGCCGGGGCCAGGGGGGCCAACGCCCTTTCCCGCCACGGTTTTTCCCGGGTGGTTCTGGCCCGGGAACTTTCCATCGAAGAACTGCGGAACTGCCGGGCCAATACCAACATGGAACTGGAGGTCTTTGTCCACGGGGCCCTCTGCGTCAGCGCCTCCGGGCTCTGCCTTTTCTCCAGTTACCTGGGGGGGAAATCCGCCAATAGGGGTTTATGTACCCAGGCCTGCCGCCGCTATTACCACCGGGATAATGAAGGGGGCTATTACTTCAGCCCCGGCGATCTGCAGCTTATCCGCCGTCTTCCTGAACTGGCGGCGGCGGGGATCAATTCCTTCAAAATTGAAGGGCGGATGAAAAGCGCCGAATATGTGGGAACCGTGGTCTCCGCCTACCGGCTGGTTCTGGATGCCCTGGCATCGGGCCTGGGGGAAGAAGCATTAAACAAAAAAATTGAAGAGGCCACAGCAATACTGCGTAACGATTTTGCCCGGACCAAGACCGAATTTTACTTTGCCGGGGATTCGGGGGGGAATTCCTCCCCGGCCCCCGGCTGGCTAGACCCCTCGCAAGACGGGGGAACCGGTATCCCCCTGGGGGCGATTCTCAATGTCAGGGGTTCCGGGGCCAAGCGGCGGGGGCTGCTGCCGGCGGGTTCTTTTCTCCCCCGGCCGGGGGATTCGGTGCGGCTCCATTCGGCGGACGACAGTGAACGGCTGTCCCACAAGATCACCGCGGCGGAAGACCCGGAGGATAAAAATGGAATCTGGATCTCCATTCCCGACGGCTTTGGGCCGGGGGACAGGGTGTACCTTATCCAAACCAAATCCATGTCGAAACGTTATCCCCCGGTTATCTCCGGCCCGGTTTCCCGCCGGGTTCCCAGCCGGGATATAGCCCCGGAAAAAATCTTAAGTCCCCAAAACGGGAAAAACGCCGGGACGGGGCTTCTCTTCCCCGAAGGGTTCTACGTTGCCGTTCCCCGCGTTGAAGACCTTTATATGCTGCAATCCTCCCGGCCTATAAGGGTATTGTTAAACCTGACCCGGCGGAACGCGGCAAAGCTGCTGGGGAAAAACGGGCAGAAAAAAGAAATCCTGCCCTTTAACAAGGGGGAGATTATTATCCGCCTGGACCCGTACTTTCCCCAGGGGGATGAAGGCTTTTTGGGGGAGACAATCGGGGCCCTGCTGGGGGAAGGGTACCGGCAGTTCATGGTGAATAACCCCGGCCACTTTTCTTATTTCCGGGGAGGCGGGGACAACAGTTATACTGCGGCGGCAGCCGGTGACAGGAAAGCTGTGCCGGGCGCGGGGGCCAGACAGGGGGCAAGATCCCTGGGGCTGATAGGGGGACCCTATCTTTACACCTTTAACCGATGGGCCGCATCTTTCGTGTCGTCCTTAGGCGCGGGCTACCTTGTTTCCCCCCTGGAGAATAACAGGCAAAACCTGGAAAAAACCATTGATCCTTCGTACCGCCACCGGGTTTTTATTACGGTTTTTACCTGGCCCCCGCTGTTCCGCATCCGGGCCGGCTTGGAAGGCTTTTATAAGTTCGGCGCTTTTTCCGACAGCCAGGATGAGGAATTCCGCCTGGCCGCCGGGGAAGAAGGGTCCCTGGTTTACCCCCAGCGGCCCTTTTCTATCGTGGACAAGATACCCTTCCTCCGGGAAGCGGGTTTCAGCCGCTTCATCCTGGATCTCTGCGGGAGTCCGGAAGCCTCCCCGGGTTCCTCTGTTAAAAAGGTTCAGTACCGGAACCTTATGAAGGCGGCGCAAAACGCCGTTCCCCTGGCCGGCGCAAGCCGTTTCAACTGGAAAGACGGTTTTTATAAACAGGAATCCTAACGCGGGATTCGTATTAAAACGATCTGAGCAGCGGCCGCACTGGCCGGCTGTGATAGACGCATACTTTTTTGCGGCTTTTGTTCCAGCCCAAACCTGCGGTTTGGGCCGTGCGTGCACTAGCCAAGCTAAAGGCTTGGCTGCATTTATTCAACTTGGGGGCGTACGGAGGCGCTATGCGGTGCCGTATTTGTTAATATACAGCCTTCGGCTATGCACTGGTCGGCATGGATGCCGGCTGTGATAAACGCATACGTTTTTGCAAAGCAAAAACGTAAAGCCCAAAAATGGCATGGATGCCA
>JAIRNB010000257.1 GCA_031258265.1 Treponema sp.
AAATAGGCGCTAAGAGCCCCCAGGGCGCCAGTTTCCGCTTCCCGGCGATCTCGGCCATATCCCACGACGGAAACATACAGACGTTCCGGATATACGATGGATGGCTTATCTACCCACGCTGGTTTGTCCTGGGCCGCAACATACATACAGCCCAGGCAGATTATAATAAAAAGAAAGGATATCCTTTTTTCCATGTTTCCTCCCGGCTTCTTGAAAAATTTGTTCGAAACTCCGGGTTTCGTATTAGAGTTGTTTAGGGCAACGCTGATTAACTTGACGCTAATCATCGGTGCCCTATTATTTTTCTCGTTTTCCTACGGAAAACGCGCTTTTTCAAAGCGGCGAAAAAACCACATTAAAGTAGCACTGATTTATTCTCGATTGAATAAATCAGTGCTTTCTTAGTTTTTTTACGCTCCGCCGCGGCAGCTCAGCGGAACCGTTCTTTCATCATGGAAAAAAAATCCTCCGTACTGGCCTCTATCTTGTCCTCTTCGCTGTGCTGTTCAATGAGCTGCGGCGGGATCTCCTCCAGAAAGGGGGAGGGGGAACTGTCGCGGAGTTCCTGCCGGTCCCGGCGTTTTTGGCAGCTTGAAATGTAAAGCTTGTCCCTGGCCCTGGTGATGGCCACATAGAAAAGCCGGCGCTCCTCTTCCAAAGCCGCGCCGTTTATTTCCTGGCTGCCTTCCGCCGCGGAATCCGCCTGTCCGTCTTCAAGACTCCTCTTGTGGGGGATGATCCCCTCTTCCGCCCCGGCGATAAAAACCACGGGAAACTCCAGACCCTTGGCGGCATGGATGGTCATTAGATTCACCTTTCCCGCCTTAAACTGCCCCTCCTCTGAATCCCCCCCGTCACTGCGGCTGACAAGGCTTATGCGCTGGAGCCAGGGATAAAGGCTGGGGTCCAGGTTGTCCCCGTCCCGTTCCCAGGTTTCGATACCCTTAATAAGATAGTCGATATTACCGAATTTCCAGCGGGCGATCTTTTCATTTTTTTTGTATTCGGTAACCAGATAACTCCAGTAATCAACGCTGTCCACCAGGGCCCGGACCAGATGGGAAAATCCCTTTTTCCCCAGAATCGATTCCCGCCAGCCCTCAATAAGGGTGATAAATCCGTCCACTTCACCATAGGAGGAATACCCTCCGCGGGAAGACACCGGTGAATCGCCCCCGGAATTTTCCGCGCTGTTCCCGCGGATTCCCTGGTCCTGGAAAAGATTCCCCTGTCCCCCCTCGGCCTCCTGTATCCTGGCCCGCAGCATCCCGGGCCCGGAGCGGAGCCGCTGCAGGGTTTCCCAAAGGCTGGAATGGTTTTTCCTCGCCAGCTCCGACAGTGACGCTATCGCCGCTTTGCCAATACCCCGGCGGGGGGTATTGATGATCCGCAGTAAATTTACATCATCGTCGGGGTTGGCGATTACCCTAAGGTAGGAGATAATATCCCGGATTTCCTCCCGTTCAAAAAAACTCTGGCCCCCGGAAACCCGGTAGGGGATATTCTCCGCCAAAAAGACTTCTTCCAGGGAGGGGAATTGGGAATTGGTCCGCACCAGGACGCCAAAATCATCGTAGCGCAGCTTGTCCCGGTAGCGGAGCTCTTTTATCTGCCCCGCGATAAAATCCGCTTCATCTTCCTCCGTTTGCGGACTGCACAACTCGATAGGACGGCCCCCCTGGTTTCCTGACCAGAGCCGCTTATCTTTACGGTTACTGTTGTTGGAGATAACCCCGTTGGCGGCCTCCAGAATCGTGGTGGTGGAACGGTAATTCTGTTCCAGCTTAATCTCCAGGGTTCCGGGGAAGTCTTCTTCAAAGCGGGCCAGGTTTTCGTAGTTTGCCCCCCGCCAGGAGTAGATCGACTGATCGTCATCCCCCACCACGCAGACATTGGCCCCCATAGTCCCGGCCCCGTTTTCCCCCGCGCCGGACTCCCTCCCCAGGGCCAGGAGTTTGAGGAGCCGGTACTGGATAAGGCTGGTGTCCTGAAACTCGTCCACCATGATGTACCGGTAGCGGCTGTGGTATTTATCGAGAATCTCCGGATGTTCTTCAAAAAGGGCGATGGGGAGGCAGAGGAGGTCGTCAAAGTCTAAGGCGTTGTAGATCTTCAGGCCCTGCTGGTATTCCCGGTACACCGCCTCCCACTGGGGCTCCGCGCCGCCTTCCCCCCAGCGGAGCCGGCCGATTTTAACGCCGGAGAAAAGCTGCCCCAGCTTGTAAAGGTCCAGCCCCTCCGAAGCGAGGCGGCATTCCCGCAGGCTTTCTTTAATAAGCCGGTTCCGATCGGTCTCGTCATAAATCGAAAAATTTTTCCGGTAGCCCAGAACCTCTATTTCTTCCCGCAGTACCTTTACCCCAAAGGCGTGGAAGGTACTAACCGTTAAATCCCGCAGTTTTCTGCCGGTTATTTCCTTAACCCGGCTTTCCATTTCCCGGGCCGCCTTGTTAGTAAAAGTGAGGGCCAGAATCGCATGCTGGCCTATACCCTTTTCCAGCATCCGGGCAATACGGTAGGTGATAACCCTGGTCTTCCCCGAACCCGCCCCGGCGATAATCAACACCGGCCCCTCCAGCGTGCTGACCGCCTGAAGCTGGGGACCGTTGAGTTCCTCCTCGTAGTTTAACCTTGTCATGCCAGGATCTTCGCTATAGCCTTCCCCGCCTTGGCCCGGTGGCTGAGTCTGTTTTTTTCGTCATCCCCCAGTTCCGCCACGGTACAGCCCAGGGAGGGAAGGTAGAGGATAGGATCGTAGCCAAAACCCCCTTCCCCCCTGCCCAATCCGCCGGTAATCTCCCCCTCCAGGGTTTCCTGGACGCAGGTAAAACGGTTTTCATCAAACAACAGAACCATGGCGCAGACAAAACAGGCCCTCCGGTTAGGATTGTCCCCTAGTTCCTCCAAAAGCAGGCGGTTACGTTCCGCGGATTTAAGTTCCTTGCCCCAGGGCTTATCCCCATTTCCCCCGCCGGGACTTTCGCCGGAATATCCGCCGCGGCATCCGGCATAGCGGGCCGAGTAGATCCCCGGCCTTCCCCCCAGGGCTTCTACGCAAAGCCCGGAATCATCGGCCAGGACCGGCCCGGAAATACCCCGTTCCATAAGGCTGCGGTACAGGGCCCCGGCTTTAAGAAAGGCGTTTTCCAGAAAACTTGCCCCCGTCTCCGGGGGATCAAAATCGTCAATCCCCCCATCGGCCGGAGCTTTCAGGGTGACGCCCCGTAATATTTGGGATAATTCCAGTCTTTTGTGCTTGTTGCCGCTGGCCAGCCAGACGCAGGCCGCTTTTTCCTGTCCCACATTCCCCTCCGCACAGCATCATAGCAAAACCGGGGGTCTTGGGAAACGGATGCAGGACAAAGCTAAGCTTATAGAGATTTTCAGCCTTCTTTTTTTGGGCGCATTCCCGGCCCGCGGGCCGGGAACCGGGCTATCGCTGCAATTCCTCGACTTTACCTGCGGTAAAGTCTCCGGTATTTCCGCTCTATCCCTTGCGCAGTAAAAGCAACCGCAGGTTGTTAATTTAATCCCCTGTGGAACCGCATAGCGCCAGTGATTCCCCAGATATTGAACTAATGCGGCCAAGCTTTAGCTTTAGCCAGCGGCAGGCAAGCGCAGCTTGTTTATTTGACAATGCGGCATGGCTTAGCGCCAGAAAATACCCCGAAATTTACTAATGCGCCCCAGCTTTGGCTGGGGCAGTGCGCGCAGGGCGCGCGCGGCACAACGCGCGGAGCGCGTTGTGCTGGAACAAAAGCTAAGGGCCGAAGGCTGTGAATTGAATAATGCGGCACCGCATAGCGCCGGTAAATTTCCCAGTGTTGAACTAATGCGGCCAAGCTTTAGCTGGGACATTTGTCTTAATTTGTCCGGTTGTACAGGGCAAGTTCCTCGTTGATCTGGCTGACGATCCGGTCCACCACCTGCCGGGGATTGACAGACGGATCGTTGGCCATAATTTCCACCTCGGTTTCGATAATCACCCGGGCCTTGGGGAAGACACCCATGACGCTTCCCGCGCAGGATGGTTTGGAGTTCCGCAGAGACTCGATAGCCACAATAAGCTCGGGGTTGGTATTGGCAAGGAAATTCTGGTATACCGGTAAATTGACCGCGGAACGGCGGATAGGAAGATAGCCGGTTTCCATGGACCACTGGGCCTGCTTTTCCGCGCCGGTCACGTATTTTATAAATTCCCAGGCGGCTTCCGCTTTTTGGGCGCTGCCGTTGTCCATGATCCATAGGGAGCCGCCGCCCACCGATGTACCCCCGGTGTCCCCCCGGTTTACCCGGGGCAGGGGGGCATAGCCCACAGTGAATTTACCCGCCGCCGCAGCGCTTAAATCGGCATAGGAAGCGCAGGATTGGGCATAGTAGCCCAGGGTTCCGGTGGCAAACTGCTGCGCCTCCGCGTTTCCGCCTCTGCCGAAGGTCTGGTGGGAGGGATCGTTGTAGATGGTCTGCAATTTCGTAAAGATGTTAAGCAGCGCGTCCCCGCCGGTTATCCGGCTTGCCCGGCCTCGACGGCCGTTCCCGTTATCCAGAAGATCCTTGTCCTGAATGGAGACGAGCTGCTCAAAAACCCAACTGTAATTAGTAAAACTGTTGGTCATTCAGGGATTGGCGGCGGCTAGGGCTTTGCCTGTGGCAAGGCAGTCTTCCATGGTGGCAAAGGCGGTTTTCGGATCAAGCCCCGCCCTGGCCAGGGCTTCTTTGTTGTAGATGATTACCGGGGAGGAAGAGTTAAAAGGCATGGAGTAAAGGACGCCGTCCATCCGGTAGTAGGCCAGGATATTGGCTTCGTAATCGGAAATGTCGTAACGGTCCCGGTCAATAAAATCCTGCATCTTCAGAGTATAGCCGGAATCTATGGCCCAGCGGGTGCCAATATCGTAGAGCTGCATGATGTCGGGTCCCGCGCCCTTATCGGTGGTCCGCAATTTGGCAATGCCGTCATCGTAGGAACCCTGGAACTGGGCTTCCACAATTATCTTATCCTGGGCCGCATTAAAGTCATTTACCAGCCGGATCAGAGCATCGCCGTTCCGGCCGCCCATGGAATGCCACCATACAATTCTGGTTTTGCCCCCCGCAGCCTGCTGCTGCTGTCTCGTACCGCCGGCAAAGATGACGGTCCCCGTCAAGCACAGAATCAGTATCGCTAACATCGTTCTTTTCATTTTCCACTTCCTTATGGACCGCAGGGGTCCTCCGCTTTATTTTTCCGGTTTTATACAAAACCGGTTTTTCACTTTTTGCCAAGGCCCTGTGTAACAGGGCATTAGACTTGTTCAAGAACCCGGTTGATTCTTTCTCAGCCCTTTACCGCCCCTTCGGTCATTCCCTTGACCAGGTGTTCATGACCGCTGATAAAAACGACTATCGCCGGGATAAGTACCAGTATGGCCCCGGCCAGGACGACCCCATAGTTGACCGTTTCTTCGGTTCTTAAAAAGCCGATACCCACCTGAACCGTCCGCATCCGGTCAGAATTTGTTACCAGGAGGGGCCAAAGATACTGGTTGTACACGTTAATAAAGGTATAAACCCCCAGGGCCGCCAGGGCGGGTTTTGAGAGGGGCATCACTATCGAAAAAAGGAAGCGCAAATCCCCGCAGCCGTCGATAACAGCCGCCTCGTGAATATCCAGGGGAATGGTGAGGAAAAACTGACGCATCAGAAATATTCCCATGGCGGAACTTATATAGGGTACTACCAGGCCGGTATAAGTGTTGTTAAGGTGAATCCGGGAGATCGTAAGGAAATTGGCGATGATAATTGCGTCGCCGGGGATCATAAAAGTTGAGAGGATTGCATAAAAGATAATTTTTTTCCCCCGGAACTCGTAAAAAGCAAAGGCATAGGCCCCAAGGCCGCAGGTAATAAACTGAAAAACGATAATTACGGCGCATGTTATAATGCTGTTCGCCAAAAACCTGAAAACGGGAAAGGCTGTAACAACCCGGTGATAGTTGGACAGTGCCGGGTTATGGGGAAAAATCCGGGGAGGGATCATTGATATTTCGGAGAGAGACATAAAACTGTAGGAAAGCGCGAAAAAGAGAGGGGAGATAATGAGAAGCCCCACCAGTATTTTTAAGCCGAAGAAGGCGGCCGGCCGGATTGCGGGTTTCACCGGTAATGTACCATCCGGCCCTCGGCCCTAAACTGGACCATGGATACCGTAAAAATAATGACAAATAGTACCATGGATTGTGCAAAGGCGGTTTCAAAACGGCTGTCCCGGATTGCCGCCTGATAAATCAAATAGATCAGTACATTGGTGGTATTGTTTGGCCCCCCCTGGGTAAGGAGCCGTATCTGGGCAAAAGCCTGAAAAGACGCGGCAATATTGAGAAAAGCCACAAAAAATATTTGGGGGGAGGCTAGGGGGGTGATAATTTTGAAAAGCCGGGTAAAGTAACCCGCACCGTCAATATGGGCGCTTTCCAAAAGTTCCTGGTTCACGTTGCGGAATCCGGTAAGAAGAAAAATAAAACCAGTTCCCAGATTCATCCAGACCGTAATAACGGCAATACTGGCAAGGGCGTATTTTGTGTCCAGAAGCCAGCGTATCTCGGCGCCCAAAAGATGGTTGAGCATACCGCTTTTTCCAGAGGAAAGGATGAGGGCCCAAATCGCCGAGGCCGGCGCGGAAGCTATGGCCATGGGAAGGGAGTACATGACCTCGTAGATCCGGCTCCCCTTTCCCCTGGTATGGGCCAGGGCCGCCAGAATATAGGAACCCAGCAGAGTGGGTATACAGACCATGGGGGCAAAAATAAAGGTGAGCCGCAGGCTGTTAAAAAAGGCGGGGCTGCTGAAAAGTTTGATGTAGTTTTCAAGGCCGGTAAATTCCAGCGCCCTTCCCCGGGAGTTGGTCAGGGTGAACGAATAGACGAAGGTTTTGACAAAGGGGAAAAAGACAAATACAACGAAGATACCCAGGCTGGGAAGCAGAAAAATATAGGGGGCTAAGTTCAGGTTTTTTTTCTTCATAAATAATCTCTGCCGCCATATTGACTTGCAAAAACCAAATTCAGGTTAAAGAACTGCCAAAATTCGGCAAAACTGTGCCCTGTCTATGGACCACCTTTTGCCTTGTTTCCAGAGGGGCTTATCAATATACTGAAGGCAGGGGGCTCTGGGTATGAAGGACGCTGGGGTACAGCGGGAGGAGCAATATGCCGGCTCCGCGGACTACGGGGTCCGGGAAAAGGGAAACGCCGGGGATCATGCAAACCGGTTAATGGGTTCCCCTGTATCGTTTCTATACTCGTCATCAAGGGGAAAAACAGATCTTTGTTTAGAAAGAAATTAAAACCGGAACATTCGGAATTAAAGGACAATTCTTTTTTTTCCCATATAATTAGTCCCCTTTTTAACCCCGCGGCGGTGTTGGATGTGTCCCAAAATGACGCCAAGGTCCTTATCATCAGCGATTTTCACATGGGTGTAGGCCGGCGGGACGATCTGGCGGGGAACAGGGAACTGCTTCTTAACCTGCTGGAAAAGTATTACCTGGAACGGGGCTGGTATTTAGTCCTGAACGGCGACATCGAAGAACTACAGCGTTACCACCTTCCCCGTATCCGGGAAAACTGGTCCCCCCTTTATGCGGTATTTGACCGTTTTGCCGCCGGTAAGCGTCTTTACAAGATTGTCGGCAACCATGACGGGGCCCTGCTCTTTGAGAAAAATTATCCCTATCCCCTTTATGAGGCTTTGCGGATTGAAACCGGATCCCTGCCTATCTATGTGTACCACGGGCACCAGTCGTCCCGAATCTACACCGATTATAACCACCTGGTGGGGGCCAGTCTTCGCTATGTCCTTAAACCCTTTGGAATTCGGAACGTTTCCAGCGCCCGCAGCCCTTACAAGCGTTTCTATGTGGAAAAAAAGGCCTATACCTTTTCCCTGAAGAACAACTGCATATCGATCATCGGCCATACCCACCGGGCCCTCTTTGCTTCCCTGGGCCGCTTCGATTATATCAAATTCGAGATTGAACGGCTTTGCCGGGACTATCCCGCCTCCCAGGGGGCGGAGCGGGAACGGATAGCCCGGGAGGTCGGCGCCCTGCGGCAGGAACTGGGCAAACTGGGCAGGGCGGAACGGCGCCATGTGCTGCGCCAGAGCCTTTACGGAGATGAACTGCCGGTTCCCTGTCTTTTCAATTCCGGTTCCGCCATCGGACGGCGGGGGATCAACGCCATTGAGTTGGACCGGGAATCAATCGCCCTGGTGTACTGGTTTAAGACGGGGGAAGAAAAACATTTTATCAACCGGGGTTCCTACGAGGTGGAGAATCTTGCCGGAACATCCTGCCGCCGGGGGGTGTTGAACCGGGATCGGCTGGAATATGTCAAATCCCGCATAGAATTATTGGGAAGCCAAAACCCGGCCCCATAAGCGGCTTTGCGTCCGGCCCGGCTCGAACGGGCGACCTACAGATTCGAAGCTTGCACCATGCTATACTCAACAGAATAAATATAGGAAACATTTTTAATCTAATCAATACCCTTTTTAATCAATTTTATCCATTTTAGTTGTCATTCAATTTGTCAAGATTTTAAGAACCTGCAGATAGGGTATCTGTTTCCGGTTTGTAAGTCCTTATAACACAAGGACTTACAAATAGGCTTCTGCAGGTATGATACACGGGCATGATAAGAAATGATCCCCAAAACCGTCGAACATTGGTGTTTTAAGGCCTCCCTAAGGGAGGCCTAAGACCCGACGAGGTCTACCGCCGTGCGACCATATCCCTGACGTGTTCCAGGGCAAGCCGCAGCGCGTTAATTGAGCCATCAACATAGCCCCGGACATAATCCCCGCTCTCATCGGGATAAAT
>JAIRNB010000239.1 GCA_031258265.1 Treponema sp.
GGCCAGGATGTTTTTGCTGCGCTGGTCGCCGAAGAGGAGTTTGAAGGCGATGTCAACCTTGGGGAGCATGATGTTCATGATGGATAATATACCGGGAAACCTATGAAAAAGCAATATGGAGGACTTCCGGGAAAAATGTCCTCAAAACCATGGAATTTCTGCTGTGTCAAATTTGAAATAGTACAATTTTAATAACTTGGTTATAGATTATGATTCTATTTTTAGCTTCTAATAATAGGTATACCCTCGCTTCGAATAACAAGGCTGTATTCGCTTCGCCGCCTTGCGGCGGCCCCTCGGCCTCCCGGAACGTTTCGCACTACCGCGCGCCGGCCTGGTCTTCAAGCCTGTTTGTCAATTCCTCTATACGCTGTAGATAGTTTTGATTCTCCGGCCGCAGTTTATGGGCCTGAAGATAATCCACCAAGGCCCCCTCATAATCGTTTAGTTCATGTTTTACATTGCCCCGGTTAAAATAGGCGTCAGCATGTTCCGGGTTGATTTCAATGGCCCGGCTAAAGTCCGCCAGAGCCCCCCCATAATCTTTAAGGGTTCTTTTTATGTTACCCCGGTTATTATAGGCATTAGCATATTCGGAGTTGAGTTCGATAGCCCTGTTATAATCCGTCAAAGCCGCCGTAAGGTTCCTGAGTTCCCGGTTTGCGTCACCCCGGTTATAATAGGCGACGGCATAATTCGGATCAATTTCAACGGCCCGGCTAAAGTCCGCCAGGGCGCCTACATAGTCCCTGAGATCATACTTTAGATTACCCCGGCTATTATAAGCGGCAGCGTTTTTCGGGTCGATTTCGATGGCCTGGCTAAAATCTACCAGGGCGCCCACATAGTCCCTGAGATCATACTTTAGATTACCCCGGCTATTATAGGCGGCAGCGTTTTTCGGGTCGATTTCGATAGCTTGGCTAAAATCCTCCAGGGCTTCGGAATAGCTGTCCCGCTGATAATGAACCTTTGCCCGTTCCAAAAGTACCCTGCTTTTATCTTTTGTGTTTTCCAAAGCCCGGGTAAAATCGATCAGGGCCTCTCCGTAACGGGCGGTCCTGCTGTTGGCAAGGCCCCGTAAAAAAAGCAATTCAGGATCGTCCGGAAATTCGGCAAGAAATTTGTTTAACAGCTCTTTCATACCCTGGAAATTACCGCTGCGGGCATAGTGATTTAACAGATAGTTTAGTTCTTCGCTGCTGAGGGGGGAAAGGCCAAGGGGCCTTGCCGTAAAAAGGACTACTACCCAAAAAAAGAATTTCCCCTTTGGCATGATCCGCGCCTCCTTTTTTTCTCCCAGGCAGAACGCCGAAGCCGCTCATTTGCCGGGATTTTTTGTATAAAAGGGACGGCAAAGCCGCCCTGAACAAAAAAATCACAAGCGCAACAAACTCCTAGGGGTCCAGATTCACCTTCCATTCAAGGCTGTTCCAATATCCGCCCTGGTCCATAAGTTTCCGGTATACATCATCGGTTTTCAGGAAGTAATCCATTTCGGCGCCAAAGCCGGAGGCCCAGAAGATTCTTCCAAAATAATAATCCAAGCCATATTCGGCCCAGGAATTATAAAGAGGCTGTATCTTCCGGGCATAATACATGATCTTTTCCCAGGCCTCATCCTCGGTTAAAAAGCCGGCGTCGTAACCCCAGCGGCACAGGGCGATATTCCTTCCCAGGTCCCAGGCCAAGATAGTCCGCCCATAGTAATGCCCCCAGTTGGCGATGGTAAATTTCAGGTAATTGTACTGCCGGGAGCTAAGCTGGAATTTATTGAATATCGAATTAAAGGAAAGGTCTTTGTTTTCGCCGATGATTTTTTTTACAAAGGCCAGGGATGAGGCATGGCCGTTCAGTTCCATAACAGTAATGGTTTCCAGCAGTTCCTCCCTGGTAGTGATACTCCAGTCCCGTCTTAGAATTTCCAGATATTTTCTCTTGTTGACCCCGTTTATTGCGCCAAAATTCAAGGTGTCGTGGCTGTCGTTGTTGATTTCAGTCATGATGCCTGTCAGGGCTATGGCCCAGCGCCGCTCTTCGGTAAGATCGGCAAATAAACAAACCCGTATGCCTGCCAACAAGAGCAGGCATAAGAACCGCTGTTTCATACATCCTCCCTTGGGGCGTTTCCCCCTGGGGGAAACCGGGGTTTTCCGGGCAAACCCATGATACCGCCTTTGCTGCCTTTGCTGCGCCCTTGAAAATTTAGTCCAGCAGCACCGCTTGGGCCACCTTTGCCCCCGCCGCCTCCCCCGCAAGCCGGCCAATAACCGCAATGGCAAAGGCGGCGGCCGTTCCCGCCCCCCGGCTGGTGATGATGTTTCCGTCAATTACCACCCGGTCTTCCGACCAGGGACCGGTTCCCCCCAGACCCTGTTCCATCCCCGGATAACAGGTAAAGCGCTTCCCCCGGAGAAGCCCCAGGGGGGCCAAAACCAGCGCCGGGGAGGCGCAGATGGCGGCGATGATCTTGCCGTCCCGGGCCATGGCCGACAGCAAGGCGGAAACGCCAAGGGAGGCCGCCAGATTCGATGCCCCCGGCATGCCGCCGGGGAGCAGCACGGCGTCCAGATCCCGGCAAAGCCCGGAAAGGCCCCCCGCCCGCTTCACCAGATCCGCCAGGCCGGTGTCCGCCCGGACAGAGACACCGTGGGAGCCGGTCACATCCAAGCTTTCCCCGGCGGCGGCGCTGCTAAGCTCTATTCCCGCCCGGCGCAGGTAATCAATGGGGGTTATTGCCTCCACCTCCTCAAAACCATCGGCCAAAAGAACCAGCGCCTTCTTTGCCATATACCCTCCTTTCGTATGCCGCCCCTGGGCGCGCCCAAGGGTACGTCCAGGGAGAATCAGCAGATCCGATAAATAAACTGTAAAACAGTACACCGCTTTCAAAATTCGAGGTATTGAAACAGCTTCCGGTACGGTAAATTGTAAAGCGGCTTGACAAAAAAGCCAACATACGGCAATGTACGCAGACTTAAACCGGATATTCATTCAAAAGACCGGGTTTTTACGAATCTAAAGCGGACTTGAGAGGGGAGGATATGGAACAGGCCTTTATCGATCGGATGGAAAAATCTCTATCGGATCTTAAATCCGAGATTATCTCCAACTTGCTGGTCAATAACGAAGATTTCAAGGAAATTGTGGAGGGGATGGACCCTAAGGACCTGGCGGACATCGCCTCCGATGATATAGACCGCAAAATGATTGAAGCTATCGGCTCCCAGGAGATGAAGCGGCTCCGCCTGATCGATTCCGCCCTGACGCGGATTAAGCAGGGGAAATACGGGCTCTGCATCAAATGCGGCAAACGGATTCCCCAGGACCGCCTGGAGGCCATTCCCTACGCCCTGATGTGCATAGACTGTAAAACCGCGGAAGAACGGCGCAACCGTTAAAGTTTCCGCTCCCCCCAGCGGGGGCGCTCCCCTTCCCTCCCCTCAAAGAGAACCGTGGCGGTATAGCCCGCCTTCCGCATCGTCTCCAGGGCTTCCCCGTAGTGGCTTTCCAGGTCTTCCGCCCGGTGGGCGTCGGCGTTGATAATCGCGCTTACCCCCTGTTCCCGGAAGAGTTTCAGCATCTCCGGGGAGGGGTAGGTTTCGTTTATCCTGCCCCGGCTCATGCCCCCGGTGTTTACCTCCACCGCCATGCCGGAGCGGGCCGCCGCTTCCCCCGCCAGGACGGCGGTTTCCCCGATCCTGCGAAGGTAAGCGGGACCGGCGGGGTCAAAAAAGGGGGGTCCCGCGGAAAGCTGGTTGTTCTTCTTGATAAGGTCCACATGGCCCAGAATTTCAAAACCCCCGGCGCGGATCATCGCCGCCACCTGGTCCCAATAACAGCCCATGAGGGCTTCCCCGTCACCGCCGAAGCCTTCCCCAATACCCCGGTCCAGTTCTTCCCGGCTCCCGTCCACGGTAAAGGGCCCCGACGCAGGGGGGATAATGTAGTGGACTACGCCGATAAGGTAATCCAGCCCCATCTCCCGGTAATCTTTATCCGCGGGACCCATGAGGCCGCCGATGTAATCGACCTCCAGGCCAAGGTAGACGGGAAGCTTTCCTTCCCAGCGGCGGCGGGCCGCCCGCACCGCATCCAAATATTCTTCCAGGCGGCTGTCGGGGAGATTCCAGCTTGATTTAATGCCGGTTTTCCTGGTAACCGGCGCATGGGCGCTGAAACCCAGGGAATGGAGGCCCCCTTCCCAGGCCCGGCGGCAGTAGATTTCGATCTCATCCTTACCGTCGCAAAAAACCGTGTGGGTGTGGAGGCAGGAAAGCCCATAGGATGACCGGGCTTTCATTCTTTTTTGTCTTCCCCCTGCCGGGAGAGGAATCCCTCCGCGGCGGCCTTAAAAAGGGCAAAGGCTTCTACAACGTCGCTGTGCCGGGCCCTGACGGCCGCGGCGTCCCTTTGCCGGCAGTCCTCTTCCCAGCGCATGGCCGTATCCCCCAGGTCCAGGGCGCTCAAGCTCCGGGCGCTTCCCTTAATAGTATGGGCCTCCCTGACGGAACTCTCCCAATCCCCTTTTTCCGCCAGGACGGGGATTTCCGCAATTTGACATTCGGTACGCTTGATAAACCGGGCCAAAATAGAATTGAGCAGGCCCATGTTTCCCATAAAATTCTCGCACAGTTCCGCCCCGGAAAATACCCGCGCCATCTTTTTTTTATGTTCCCCATCGGCCATGGCGTCAGGATCGTTCATCTTACAGTCTCCGCCGGTTAAAAATTTGGATCGAGAATCTCTATGGCCTTTTTAAAAATATCCTGGGGCCGTATGGGCTTAGTTAAGTAACTCTTTATTCCCAGCCGGAAGGCCCGGACCACTGTATCCCGCTGGGTTATTGTTGAAATAATAATTACCGGAGGGGGATCTTTGCGGGAACTTAGGGCCTTAAGGACATCGAAGCCGTCTACCTTGGGCATAAGCAGATCGAGGAACAGAAGATCGCAGCGTTCCTTTTCTATGGTTTCAAGATAATCACCGCCGTTGGTAAACTCCTTTACCAAAACGCCGATCTTTTCAAAGGTGTTTTTGACAAGTTCCCGGACCACAAAATCATCGTCCACCACGGTTATCATCCGGCCCTTTAGGGATTCCCGCAGCATTTCAATACCCATTTTCCTGGGTTGAATTTCGGCGTTAAAACGCATCTGGAGGGATTCTTCCCCGCTGGATTCATCGGCGCTGAGGACCCGGTCCCCCAGGAACTCCGCCCTGTGGAATTCATCGGCATCGTCCGCCCCGTCCAAAAGATCCTTCAGCGTTTCCAGCAGGGAAGATACCACATGAATATCCCCGTAATCATTCTGTGTTTCCACAAACTGTCTGACAAAAGGATCCCTGGTGAGAACCCGGATATACCGGGCCCTGGATCTGCAGGACCGGATAATAGTTTCCAGAAGCTTCTGTAAATTCGGGGTATCAGAAAAAGTAAGATTAGTATTACTAATCATGACAATCACTTTTGGAACACGGATCTCGTAAAGATCCACCAGTTCCCGGATTTTGTAATGGAGGAGATCCAGCTTGTCCCTGTTCAGACCCTTTGAAATTTCGATAAAGATAATGTCTTCATTCACATGGATTTCCACAACCCCGGGACTGGTATCCATGTTCTTGAATTTGACCTGGAGAATTTCCTCGATAGTACCAAATAAAAGTTCGGGGTTAAGGGGTTTGGTATACACTTTTTTTACATCAAAGGGCAGCAGTTCAAATATTTTTTTCTGATCGATTCGCCTTGCCAACAGAACAACCGGAATATTTACCGTGTTGGGGTTCATCTTTTTTTGTTTTAATACATCCCAGTATTCGTTCCTCCCTATGTTGTAATCCAGAATCACCAGGTCCGGGGCCCCAATCCTCATTCTGGAACTTCCTTCCAGCCCGTTCTTGGCCAGGGTTACTTCTATATCATTTTCCGACAGCTTGAAATTAAGATACTCCCGAAGCAGGGGAGCCTCTTCAATAATCAAGACTTGTTTCATTCAAAATCTCCAGGGCAGATTGTAGCTGGTATATGCCACGGTAGGCAAGACTCCGTAAAAAACCGGTATCATATTTAAGGGGGGGCATATATGTTTCAAAAGCCGGGAAGCCGGTCCCCAGGGCAGGGCTGTTTTTGACGCTGCCCCCCCTCATTCCGTAGTCCTCCCCGGCTAAGGCCGGGTCCGGTCTACTCCACTACCCCCTCTTATGGATCCGCGGCGTTAGTCCCCTATATGCACAGGCGCATTAGTCTAGGCGCGCGCACCGGCGATTGACAGAATCGCGCCGATCCGGTTAATATTATTCAATAGTTAAAGTTGTTCCAAAATTAACCGGGGTTTGGAACAAGTTTAGTTCAATAGAGCAATAGATGTGAACGATATACCCTGTTTGAATCTGCCGAAGGGCATTTCCGAATGAAGCGGAAGGAGTTTTTGTGGCGAAAGAAGAAGCGATAGAAGTTGAAGGAGTCGTCCGGGAAGCCCTGCCTAACACTATGTTCCGGGTAGAACTGGATAACCAGAATGGACACCGAATCCTTGCCCACCTTTCCGGCAAAATGCGTAAGCACTATATCCGTATCGTCCCCGGCGACAGGGTGCGGATAGCCCTGTCCCCTTACGATCTAAGCCGGGGCCGAATCATATACCGGGAACGCTGAACAAACCGTTATTTTAACAATACCCAGGTTACGCCGGTCCCCCCTGCGGGGCCCTGTCCGCTCTCCCCGGCAAAGGGGCAGCGTTCAATAAATTCCCTAACCGTCCGTTTGAGTACGGCCTCGCCCTGGGAGTGGTTTCCCTTGCCGTGGATAAGGGCCAGTTTAACAAAACCCCGCTGCCGGCTTGTTTCAAAAAAATTTTCCAGGGCGGTCCATGCCTGGTCCCGGCTAAGGCCGTGGAGATCGATGACCGCATCGGGACGGCGGGCCAGGAGCCGCCGTCTTTTAGCGGCGGCAGAATCCTGTCCCCGGGGGGCGGGATCTTCGGCGTCTTTGTCGTGGACCTCATGGGTTTCCAGCCAGCGGGAAAAGAGCCGGGAAATTTCCCCGCCGGAATTTTCCGGGGTTTTCCCGGAACCTTTCCGGTCCTTCTTTTTTTGACTCCCCCTCCGCCAATCTCCCTGGCCTTTCCCCTGGCTCCGCTCCCAGCGATCCAGAATTTCCCCGAAATCCATTGCCGTCCCTTGTCAGTAGATAAGGCAGGAACCGGTCCTGATCCAGCCGGCAATTCCATCCCGTAAAGATTCGGCATAGGCCCAGCCCCCCCGGACTTCATAGATCAAAAGCCCCTGTCCCTCCCGCAGGGAGGCGATTCTGGTCCCCCCGTCTTCGGGAACCTGGTACACCGGACTTTCCCTGGCTAAAGCCTGCCGGGGACTCCTCCCCTTAAGGTAAACCGGTAAGGAACCCTCCAGGGAGCGGAGGGTAGTCAGGCGCAGCAGGCAGAGGAGGGCCAAAATGAAAAAGACAAGACTGGACCCCCTGGAAACCCAGTATACAAAACGCCGTCCCCCTGGTCCCAGCCTTCGCCATAGGCCGGCGGGGAGAGTAATGCTCAGGGCCGCCAGGATAAGGCACAGGACCGACGCGGGGATAAGAAGCAGGGGATGGCGAAAGACCTCATCCTCCTCCCCCGCCAAACCGAGGACCCGTTCCAGTTCCCGGCGCTGGGCCGCCAGGCTGAAACCGGCGATATGGTCCCGTTCATGGCGCCGCAGTTCCGCCAGGGCTTCCACCGGCTGCCCCCCTTCCCAGAGGGCCCGGCTCCGCTCCACGATCCCCCGGCCCCAGGCCCCAGGCCGGCCCGGTTTTAGGGCCGGGAAGGGGGGCGGTTTTCCGGGGGCCGGCCCCGCCGGGTTCCCCCCGGCCTCCGGGGGAAGGATTTGCGGAGGCCGGGGGGCGGGATTCACCGGAATCTTAAGGGCCGGAGCTTTCGGGGCCCCCCGTTCCGGGGAAAGGCTGAAGCCCGGAAGAACAAAAAACGGCCCCTCCAGGGGGATAACCCGGAAGGCCAGGAATTCATCTTCCTCCGGGGGAAGGACCTCCATGATAACCATGGGGGGAACGGGGGGCAGGACAGGGACTTCTCTTCCCCCGCTAAAACAAAGGGCCAGCCGGGTTTCCTGGCCCACCGTCAGGACCGCGGGGGGATTCTTCCAGTAGGGTCCCTTAGGGGACTGGGCGAAGAGGCCGGAGAAGGCGGTAAGGCCATAGAAAACCAGTAATCCGCTTAATAATCCGGCCCTGAGGAGGGGGGATCTTCCCATTCCCGGCTTTTCCATTGGTTTTGCTCCTTTAGGTCAAGGTAACGGAACAGGGCGTCCAGGCGATCCTCCCCCTCCCCAAGACCTTTTTTCTCCCCTCCCCGGGAGAGGGACAGGAGGGCAAGCTCCAAATTCCTCTTCGCCTCCAGGCGGCCGCCCTCAAGTTCCAGGGCCTCCCGAAAGGCCGCCGCGGCCCCCTCATAATCGGCCCCCTGGAACAAGACCAGCCCCCGGTTGTAGGAGATCCGGTAACTCAACTCCCGGTGCCCCCCGGCGGGCAGGGCCTTCAGCGCCAGGGCGGCGGCCTCATAGCGGGCCAGGGCGGCGGGCATTTCCTCCAGGGCGCCGTAGACGGCGGCCAGGCCGTACTCCGCGTAGGGGAGGACCTCCGGGTATTCCAGGGCCCTAAGGTAGGCGGAAATTGCCTCGTCATAACGGCCCTGGGCATGGTAGAAATTTCCCTCCACCACCAGGAGCCTTCCCGAGACGGGGGCGCAGGATTGGCAGAACAGGGCCAGGGGGAAGATGAGGAGGGCCAGGGACCCCATCCTCCGGCTTTTCCGCAGGCAGAGCCGTGAGAGCCCCAGGCTTACAAGGGCGGCGATCAGGAAAAAACGCCAGCGGGGCCGGTTTTCCCGGCGCCGCCCCGCCCCCTCCCCTTCAAGGGCCAGGGATTCGAGGTAAGAACGCAGCCGCTGTCCCGCCTGGGGCCCGTTGCCGTCGATGTATATGCCTCCGGTTTTAGCCGCCGCCGCCTCCAGGGAAGCCCGCTGTAAACGGCTGAGGGGGCCCGGGGATTCCGATTCTCCGTTTACAAGGCCCCCGGATTCCGTGCCGATTCCCAGCGCCGCTATGGCGATCCCCTGGGCGGCGGCCCGTTCCGAAGCGGCATCCAGGGAACCGGAGAGGGATTCCCCGTCACTCAACAGAACGATGATCCTGCGGCTGGGGAAATCATCCAGAAAAGCGGAGGCGGCGGCGTCCACCAGGGATTCCAGGTTTGTCCCCGTACCGCCGCCCAGGGCTTCCGCCAGGCTTTTCAGGAAGCTTGCCATCACCGCCCTGTCTTCCGTCAGGGGGAGGGCCAGAATACCCCGGCCCCGGCCCAGGGCGGCCCCCATACGAAAACCGAAAGTTCCCTCCGCTATATTCAGGCCCAGGGCGGCGGCCTGTTCCAGCCGCGTCAGGGCGCCAGAATCCCGGACCTCCATGCTGTGGGAAACATCCAGGGCCAGGATCAGATCCAAGCCCCGGCGGTATTCAAGCGCCGGCCGCAGGCCCCAATGGGGGCCCGCCAGGGCAAAAAGCAGGGAGGCAAAGAAAAGCCAGGTAAAGAAAAAGGAAAACCGGTAACGCAGGACATGGGGAGCAAAGAAGGAACCGTAACGCCGGTCCCGGATTAGCCGCAGGACCGCAAAAAAGGCAAGGGGGATAAGGCCCAGAAGAACCGGGGGGCGGTCAAAGCCAAAGGCCCCGGCAATTTCGTTTGCCGTCATACCAGGGCCCCCAGAAGAAAACGGCGGATAAATCCGGTCAGGGCAAAGAGGGCCAGGCCGCAGGCGATCAGGGGGACCTGCAGGGGGTAGCGGCGGACCAGGAGGCCGGAACGGCTTACCGTCAGTTCCTCCCCGGAAATCCGGGTAAAGGCGGCCGCCAGACCATCCGCCGAAGGGGCGGAGATATAGGTCCCCCCGCCGGCCAGGCTTAGAGCCCGGAGGCTGGCCTCGTCAAAACGGGAGTCAAAAACCCCGGTCCGCCGCATCCGGGTAAGGGGGTCCACATAGTCGATGGGTATTTCCCCCCCGCTGCCCACTCCGATGACCCAGAGGGAGATCCCCGCCTCTTCCAGCAGGGCGGCGGCGGTTTCCGGGTTTACCGGTCCCGCGTTGTTTTCCCCGTCGGTAATGAGGATCGCCACCCGGTGGGGGCTGGGGGAATCCCGCAAATGCCGGGCAGCCACCGCCAAACCCATACCCAGGGCCGTGCCGTCCCCCAGTTCCCCCAGCCGAAGCCTCTCCAGCCGATCTTCCAGGACCCGCCGGTCCACGGTGGGGGGCACCAGGAGGGCCGCGTCATTCCCCAGGGCCGCCAGGCCGATGGCATCGGAGGGCCGCCGCTCCGCAAATTCCCGGACGAGATTCCGGGCGGCGTCAAAACGGCTGGTACTGTTACGGCCGCCGCGGCTGCCGCGGCCGGTCCCGTTACGCTCATCCTGGCCCCCGCCGGAAGCTCCCCCCATGTCGAGGCCCGCCATGCTGGGGCTAATATCCAGAATAAAGAGAATATCCGCCCCCCGGTCCAGCCATACGGTCTTATTTATCCGCCGCTCCGGCCCCCCCGCCGCCAGGAGGAGCAGGACCGCGCCGAAAAGTTCCAGGGCAAAGAGGAAACGGAGGATCAGATCGCATGTAAAGGGGGGCTTAAAGGGAACGCCCCCCGGAGCCCCCAGGGGCAGAAAAAGGACAAAGACATGCCGGGTACGCCGGGTAACAACAAAAACCAGGGGAACAAGGATCAGGGCCCCCGCGATACACCATGGGTATTCAAAGCCAATCATGATTTCCCCTGTTCTTTAAATCCCCTCTCCATGGCCCGGAGGATACCCTCCATTTGATCAAGGAGGGCGGAAATCTCCTCGCCGGCGGCTGTTTCCCCGCTAAAACGGAGCCTGTCGAGGCGGCGAAAGAAGTCCCCCAGGGAGGAAGGGGAAACAGGCTGAAGTCCCTCCGCCGGGGAAAACAGGGGGGATAGGACGCTAAATTCCTCCGCCGTCATGGCCCGGCAGTCCATACCGCTTTCCCCGTCAAAAAAATACCCCAGAAAAGCCCGGAATTCCACGGAAAGCCTTTTGAGTATCGTTTGGCAGGAAGAGCGGGGGATTCTTTCCCGCAGACTCTCCCCAATGTTTCCCATCAGCCGGATAAGCCGCCGCCGCCGCCGGGCTTCCATTAGCTTTGCCAGATAAGGCCGGCCCCAGATCCCCAGCCCCAGTAAAAGCAGGAGGCCGAGGATCATCAGGGAGGAACTGCCGTAGATAAGCAGGGCCGTACCGGGGACCGCCAGGGGCGGGGCGGAGCCGGACAGCACAAGGACCCCGCCGTCTTGGGGGGAAGAGCCAGGATTCAACACCGAGGCGATACTTACCCGGCAGCCTTCCAGGTTAAAACCGGGGAGCTGGGGGATTTCGATGGGGGGAATCTCAAGCTCTCCCGGCGCAAAGGCGGTAAAATCAACAAGCACCTGCCCCCGGCGGCTGTCAAATTCCAGCCGGTGAAGCCTAAGTTCCGGACTTTGGGGGAGAAACCAGGGTTCGGTAATAGCAAAGGAAGCCGTCCCCGGGAAAGGGGACTCCAGGTTCAGTATCAGGCGGCCCCGGTCCCCGACAAAAAGCTGCCGGGGAATCTGACTGGCCTCCGGCTGCCCCTCCTGGGCCCAGGACAGGAGGGGCAACAGCAAGCCCAGGACCAGGAAAAGCCCCGCCCTCATCTAAAGCCCCCGCCGGGGGTCCTGCGTCTTACATGCTGGGCCGTCTTCCTGCCGCTAAAAAAACGGCTTAACGCCATGGGGGTCTCCTCCGGGGAAGGCAGGAAGACGCAGGCGGCGCCGGCCCGGCGGCATAAGCCCTCCATCTGGTCCCGCCGTTCCCGGACCCAGCGGGACCAATCCCTGCGGAAAGAGAGAAAACCGCTGGGACCGTGGAGGCTGATCCCCGTTTCCGGGTCCTCCAGGAGGACAAGCCCCAGCTTGGGGAACTCTCCCTCCGGGGGATTCCCCAGGCCAATGGCCACAAGATCATGCCGGGCCGCCAGGTCCTCAAATTCCTGCTCCCAGGCGGAGGTGAAAAAATCACTCAAGACCACCACCAGACTCCGCCGTTTAAGGAAACGCCCCGTACCCAAGAGGGCGGCCCGCAGGTTGCTCTGGGGGCCTTCCTCCGAAGATACCCCCCCGGACTCAAGGGCGGCGGCCAGGATTCCCATGATATGGGGCCTCCCCTTCCGGGGGGGGAAGACCCGGGTAATACCCCGGTCAAAAAAAAGGGCCCCCACCCGCTGTCCCGCCTTTTCCGCGGAAAACGCGATAAGGGCGGCGGCGAAGACCCCCTGTTCGTAAGAATTCATCCCCCCCGTCTTTTTCGCGGGGAAAGATGTACGCATGGAAGAAGAGGCGTCCAGGATAAGGAAAACTGAAAATTCCCGTTCTTCCCTGTACATTTTAACGTATGGTTCGCCAAAGCGGGCGCTGGCATTCCAGTCGATAAAACGGGCGTCATCCCCCATTTGGTAGTGCCGGGCCTCGTCAAATTCGATTCCCTGGCCCTTGAACACCGAGCGGAAGCCCCCCGCCAAAAATTCCTCTGAAAGCCCCCCGGCGCTGAGGGGAAAGGCGGTGACTTTACGCAGCAGTTCCCAGCGATCCATAACTACCAGCTAGGGCAGGGGAACAAAAGAAAGAAGCCTGGACAGGACCGTATCGGCATCCAGACCGTCGGCCTCCGCCTCGTAGGAAAGGACAAGCCGGTGGCGCAGGGCGGGATAGGCTGCGGCCTTCACATCCTCGGGAATAACCCAGGAACGGCCTTCAAAGAGGGCGAAAATCCGGGCAAGCCGGTGCAGGGCGATAGTCCCCCGGGGGGAGGCGCCAAAGGCGATGTAGCGGTATATCCCCTCCTGGGCATGGCGGGGAGAAGGGGAACGGGGTTTCCCCTTCCCGTAATCCCGCTGCCCCGGCAAAGAATTTTCCGGGGGCCGGGTGGCGGTGACCACCGCCACCATATAGCGTTCGATACCCTGATCCACCTTAACCAGTTCAACGGCGGTCCGCAGGGACCGCAGGGCCTCCCGGTTAAGAACCGGCTGCAGAGGGACTGAATGGCCGGGATTCTCCGCGCCGATAGGGGCGGCCTGCCGCAGAATTTCGATCTCCTCCTCCGCCTCCGGGTAGTTCAGGAGAATTTTCAGAAGGAACCGGTCCAGTTCAGCCTCCGGCAAAGGGTAGGTCCCCTCGTGTTCGATGGGGTTCTGCGTCGCCAGAACAAAGAAAGGGTCCGGCAGGCGGTGGCTCTGATCGCCGATAGTTACCTGTCCCTCCTGCATAGCCTCCAGCAGGGCGGACTGTACCTTGGCGGGGGCCCGGTTGATCTCGTCCGCCAGTATCACGTTGGCAAACACCGGGCCCCGGCGGACCGAAAAAGTTCCGGTCCCCTGTTCCCATACCAGAGTCCCCGTAAGGTCCGCCGGCAGCAGATCCGGGGTAAACTGTATCCTCTTAAACCCAAGCCCCGTTATTTCCGCCAGGCTTTTCACCGCCGTGGTCTTGGCCAGCCCCGGCACCCCCTCCAGGAGAATATGGCCCCCCGCCACCAGGGCGGACAGGAGCCCGTTCAACATATCTTTTTGTCCGATGATTCGCTTTCCCAGTTCTTTCCGGCAGGTCTCCGCCAATTCCCCCGCCCGGATCAGCGTCTGTTTTTCCCTTTGATCAGCGTCCAAGTCCCGGCCGGCCGGCTGCCCGTTCCCCGTATCCAAAATTCCGCCGCCTTCCCTTCCGGGCCGGCCGCCTTCAGCTTGCCAAAAATCCATGAGGGGCATTGTACCCGGAAACCGTTGACTAAGTAAGATCTTTTTATTAAAGATAGAAGCTTATGACAGACCCTTCAAAGGAACTCAACCGCGCCTTGGAGGGTACGGTCGTTTACCGCCTTCTTTCCGCCCTGGGCCGGCGGTTTTACTTCCCCAGGGGCATCATCGCCCAATCCGCGGAGGCTAAAAAATCCGCCTATTTTGCCAACGGCACCATTGGTATGGCCTATAAGAACGGACGGCCCCTGATCCTTTCGGCTATCGCCGATTGCATGCCCACCCTTAGTCCCGAAGAATCGGTGGTTTACGCCCCCACCGCGGGGGTGGAAAGCGCCCGTTCCGTTTGGAAGGACATGATCCTCCAGAAGAACCCTTCTATCAAGGCGGAACAGATCTCCCTGCCCGCTGTGGTGCCCGGTCTTACCGCGGGACTTTCCTATACGGCGGATATGTTTTTTAACGAGGGGGACCGGCTCCTGGTAAGCGATCCCTGCTGGGATAATTACGGCCTTATTTTTCACACCCGCCGGGGCGCGGATGTCCGGGAAGTTCCCTTCTTTGGCGCCGGCCCCGGACTCAACCTGGATTCTATCAGACAGGCCGTGCGGGAAGAGGCAAAAACCGGGGTAGTACGGATACTGCTCAACTTCCCCAATAACCCCTCCGGTTACTCCCCCACCCTGGGGGAAGAAGAAACCCTGGTAGAAATTCTGCTGGAGGCGGCGGAGGGCGGGGCGGACGTGCTGGTGATCTGCGACGACGCCTATTTCGGCCTTTTTTACGAAAACGACGTGAGTAAAGAATCCCCCTTCGTCCGTTTTTCCTCCCTCCACGATAGAATTCTCGCCATTAAAGTCGACGGCCCCATCAAAGAAGATTACATCTGGGGCTTCCGGATGGGCTTTGTCACCTATGCCTGCCGCAGCCTTGGGGCCGCCCACTACGACGCCCTTATCCGTAAACTTATGGGGGCTATCCGCTCCTCCGTATCCTGCGCCAACACCCCGGCCCAGTACATCATGCTCCGGGCCATGGAAGACAAACGGACCCCCCCGGAAAAAGAAGGCTTCCTCAATACGATGAAAGGCCGCTACCGGAAGGTAAAAAATTTTATCGGCGCCAACCCTCCGCACCCCGTCCTAAAGCCCCTGCCCTTCAATTCAGGTTACTTCATGTGTTTCCGCTGTGAGGGCTTAAGCGCGGAAAAACTACGGCAGGAACTCCTTATCTCCCAGGGCATCGGCGCAATCTCCCTGGAAGACCGCTACCTGCGGATCGCCTTTGCGGGGATTGACGAGGACAAGATCGAAGTGGTGTACCGGACCATTTACGATACCGCCTCCAGGCTGCTAAGTCCGGAACGGGCATAGGAAAGGGGCGCATGACGGCGCTATGCACCAGCCGCGAAGCGGCGTCGTGCAATCAATTTCCTTGCTGCACAGCCCCGAAGGGGCTGATGCGTAGCCGCATTGGTTTAATATACAACCTTTGGCCCTTGGCTTTTATTCCAGCACAACGCGCTCCGCGCGTTGTGCCGCGCGCGCCCTGCGCGCCCTAGCCAAGCTAAAGCTTGGCCGCATTAATCCAAATTGGGGCCTTTATTGGCGCTAGGCCATGCCGCACTAGCCAATATACAAACTGCGCTTGCCTGTCGCGGGCCTAGCTAAAGCTAAGCCGCATTAGTCCAACACTGGGAAATTTACTGGCGCTATGCGGTTCCACGTTAGCTTAATATACAGCCTGCCGGCAGGATGCCGGCTGTGATAGATGTATACGTTTTTGCAAAGCAAAAACGTAAAGCCCAAAAATGGCATGGATGCCATTTTTGGGCAGCGCAAGGGATAGAGCGGAAATACCGGAAGCCCGCCGCAGGCGGGCTGAGGAATTGCAGCGATAGCCCGGTTTTT
>JAIRNB010000070.1 GCA_031258265.1 Treponema sp.
TATTAATTATGCAACGTTTTTTCCCGTTGTCATTTTTGTTTCTTCTGCCTCTTGCGGGGGTTTTCTCCTATCCCGGTTACTTTTTGTCACTACGGGACGCGGTTTATGCCCAGGAATTAAACGCCGATGAGATTGCCCCTTTGTATAAGGATGCGCTGGAAAAAGCCCGTGGAAGTCTTGCAGGGCAAGAACTCCACATCATGTTGTCCCGCTGTGAATACATGATGGGAAGGGCCTATCAGTATGAGGAGCGAAAGGCCGAGGCCGCCGCCCGGTACGAGGAGGGGATATCCTGGGCGGAAAAGGCTCTGGAAGCGGGGGAAAGTGCCGAGGCATGGCGGATGCTGGCGGAAAACATCTCCCAGTCCTGCGCGGTTAAGCCGGTTTCCTATGCCATGGCAAACGGGTTAAAAGTGGAGCGGTACGCGAAAAACGCCCTGAAGCTGGATTCCCGTAACGCCGGAGCCCTGTATATGATAGCGGCTCGCTGGGTTTTTGCCCCATCGCCCTTTAACAACTACAAAAGGGGCATTCAAATGATGGAAGATATCATTACTCAGGGAGCTATGGAACAAGACGACCGTTTTAATGTATATTCCGCTATCGGATACGCTTATTTTCAGCAGAAAAAATACACAGAGGCAAAGCCCTGGTTTTTGAAGTCTCTGGAAATGTATCCCACCAATAAATTTGTAAGGGACCTGTTGGAAAAATCCTGAACCGGCGAAAAATATGTTAAACAACATTGTGGATTTTTTAAGCCAGATTTATTATCCTGCTTTAATCATAGCCACGGCCTATTTTTTCATTCTGTCCCTGGCAAATCATTATGAGATGTGGCGCTTTACCCTGGCCCCGGAAATTTTTGACGGCCCCTTGGTCTCAGTCTTGATTCCCGCCCGTAATGAGGAAAAAAACATTGAACAGTGCCTCGATTCCCTGCGAAACCAGCTTTATAAAAACTACGAGATTTTGGTGATTGACGACAATTCTACCGACGCTACCCTGAATATCCTGAACCGGATTGCCGCGGCGGATAACCGGATCCGGGTATTTATCGGGGACCCCCTACCCGATGACTGGTTCGGCAAGCCTTTTGCCCTACACCAGTTATCCCGGTATGCAAAGGGGGATATCCTCCTCCTTACCGATGCGGATACCATCCATAACCCAACCAGCATTTCCTGGGCGGTTACCAATATTACGAGCTTAAAGGTGGAGATGGTTTCCGGTTATGTGGGGCAGATCTTCTGCAGTTTTGGAGAGATAGCGACTGTACCCCTGATGTTTTTCCTTACCGGCTTTGTTATTCCCCTCTTTGTCAACCGCTTTACCAAACTCAGCTTTTTTTCTTCCGCCGTCGGCCAGTACGTCGCCATCAGGCACGATGTGTTTAAGGCCATCGGCGGCTGCGAGTCTTTCAAGAAAAAAACCAGCGAAGATATTTATATGGCCCGTTTTGTCAAACAGCAGGGCTATCAAACCCGTTTTTTAAATGTCTCCGAATACGTAAAGTGCCGTATGTACAAGGGCTACCGTGCCGCGCTGGAGGGAATAGGCAAAAATATTTTTGATTTCTTCGGAAAAAATTCCATCCTGCTTTTAATTGTCGCCCTGGCGGTATTTTTCTTTTTGTTTTTCCCCTTTCCCCTGCTGTTCTTTTGCATTGCCCGTGCAAGTCCCTGGACATTTCAAATTATCGTGGTAAACATTCTCTATACCCTTACCTGGATATTCATGTTCCTTGGTCAAAGGCTGAACTGGTGGTACGGATTCCTGTGGCCCCTCCTGTTTCTCAACCTTTTGTACATAGCCGCCTGGTCCTGGTTCAGAACCATTTCCGGCCGGGGCTTTATCTGGAAAGGCCGAGTGGTATCTTAATGCCCTACAAACACGGACGGCCGGTTATCGACAGTTCCCTCCCCTTCAGGATCGCCACCGCCTGGACCTTCAACGTTATTTTTCCCATCGCTCAGACAATCAATCTTATACAGCATTCCACCCGGTATAAGCACCGGTGGAAACTCCTGCGGTACCGCCGGGCTATTACGGTTTCAAACCACACTACTTTTCTTGACCCGGTAAAAATAGCCGGCGCGCCGTATCCCCGGCTTATCTACCAGACCCTGCTGGAAGCGACGGTGGAATTCCCCTTTCTCGGCACCTTTACCCGGCTCCTCGGCGGTGTTCCCATCCCCCGGGGAAAGACTGGTTACCGGAAAATTCTTGAATCCTGCGCCGCCGCGTTTAAACACCGGCGCTACCTCCACTTCTACCCCGAGGGCGAATGTTTTCTCTACAGTCAGCAGATCCGGGAGTTTAAGCCCGGCGCCTTCCGCATTGCCGCGGAACTTGATGTTCCGGTAATTCCCCTGGTCACGGTTTTTTCCGATGGTCTTTTTAAGCCCTGGTCACTTTGGGGACGTTCCGTTCCCAAAGAAACCCTGGTGGTTCTTGACGCGGTCCATCCATCCAAATATGTAAGGCGGGATGGAAGGGGGGATATTACCGCGGAGTCTGTCAGGGAATTTGCCGAGGCGGTGCGGCGGATAATGCAGAAAGAAATAGACGACCGCCGTGGTTCCGATGCCTTTTACCGGGGAAAGATGGAACGGATCAGAGGATTGAACGATATTTGAAGCCACAAGTTTTTTAAACTGACAGTTACAGGGGGAATCTAATCGTCATGAATGAATGGTTCTGGGTAGCCGGCGGAACAGGGTTTATTTTCCTGATGACCAGCCTTGGCGCCACAATGGTTTTCTTTTTCCGTAAAACAGCGGGCGAAGGTATGCAGAAGGTATTCCTCGGTTTCGCGGCGGGCGTGATGATTGCCGCCTCCATGTGGG
Organism: Treponema sp.; assembly: GCA_031258265.1. GTDB lineage: Bacteria > Spirochaetota > Spirochaetia > Treponematales > Breznakiellaceae > JAISFT01. The sequence goes on from JAIRNB010000070.1 coordinate 2,850, forward strand.
GACTGCTTGCCCCCGCCATAGAGCAGGCCGAAGCTCAGGGACAACCCGGCTGGATTCCGGCCGCCGGAGGATTCCTCCTGGGCATCCTGTTCCTGTACGGCCTTGACAGGCTTATTCCCCACTTGCACCCCTCGTCCAATATTACGGAAGGTATCCCGTCCCAGGCCAAACGCACAACCCTGCTCGT
>JAIRNB010000084.1 GCA_031258265.1 Treponema sp.
ACAGCCGGCCCCGCGGCGCGCCCGCCCGCCTAAAGCCGCCCTTGCATTTGGCCGGGATAAATACAGTTACCCTGCGCCGGGCGGGTGTTACATTTTTTCCTTAACGCGCCCTTACCAGGGCAATTACTTCGTCCCTGCCGGCCAGGTTGTATATTAAACCAATGTGGCTACGCATAGCGCCAGAAATTTCCCAGATATTGAGCAAATGCGGCCAAGCTTTAGCTGAGGGCGCGCGCGCTTCGCTGTGTGCTACGGTTTTCCGCCAAAATGCAAAGCTGCGCTTTCATTGCCGCCGGGATACGGACAGCCTACTCCTCTTTGCTTTTAAGGACCGCGAGGAAGGCGCGCTGGGGAAGTTCCACATCTCCCACGGTCTTCATCCGTTTTTTCCCTTCTTTTTGTTTTTCCAGAAGTTTTCGTTTGCGGGTAATATCCCCGCCGTAACACTTGGCAAGTACGTCCTTCCGCAGGGCGTTCACCGTTTCCCGGGCGATGATCTGGCTGCCTATGGCCCCTTGAATGGGAATTTTGAATTGCTGCCGGGGAATCTCGTCCCGAAGCCGCTCGCAGATAAAACGGGCCCTCCCCTGGGCGTTGCCCTTGAACACCAGGCAGGACAGGGCATCCACGGCCTTGCCGTTCAGGAGAATATCCAGCTTGGCAAGTTCCGTAGCCTTGTAGCCGGTAATATCATAGTCAAAGGAGGCGTAACCCCGGCTGATGCTCTTGAGGCGGTCGTAAAAATCGAAAAGGACCTCCGCCAGGGGCATGTCATAAACCAGTTCCACCCGCTTTTCGTCCAGATAGCTCATATTTGTTTGAACACCCCGCTTTTCCATGCACAGGTTCATGATGTTCCCCAGGTACGCCGCGGGGCTGATCACCGAGGCCCGGATATAGGGTTCCTCCGCCCCTTCGATACGGCCTTCATCGGGGTAATCGCCGGGATTATCCACGTCTATTTCCTCACCGTTCCGCAGCTTTACCTTGTACTTTACCGAAGGGGCGGTGAAGATCACCGACTGGCCGAATTCCCGTTCCAGCCGTTCCTGAATCACCTCCAGGTGGAGAAGTCCCAAAAAACCGCAGCGGAAACCAAAACCCAGGGCCGCCGAAGAATCCTTTTCATAGATCAGGGAAGCGTCATTCAACGTGAGTTTCTCCATGCTTACCCGCAGTTCCTCATAATCGTTGGAATCCATGGGGTAAATTGACGAAAAAACCACGGGTTTTACCTCCCGGAAACCGGGCAGCCTCTTTTCACAGGGCCTGTCCGCGCCGGTTACCGTATCCCCAACCCGTACATCCGCAACGGTCTTTACCCCCGCGATGATATAGCCTACGCTGCCCGCGGAAAGCTCGGCGGCCTCGATCAGGGCCAGCTTAAAAACCCCCAGGGCCTCCACCTCGTAGCTGGAATTGTTGGACATAAAACAAATCTTCATTCCCCGTTTGACACAGCCGTCAAAGACCCGCAGGTGTACCACCACCCCCCGGTAGGGATCATAGTGGCAGTCGAAGATCAGGGCCCGCAAGGGGGCGTCAACCTGCCCGGCGGGAGGGGGAAAACGTTTGACAATGGCTTCAAAAAGTTCATCGACTCCTGTCCCCTGCCGGGCGGAAACCAAAAGCGCCCCCCGGGGATCAAGCCCCAGGTCCTTTTCGATCTGCCTTTTGGTCTCCTCTATATCCGCCGCCGGCATGTCGATCTTGTTGATCACCGGGACAATTTCCAGGTTATGCTCCAGGGCAAGGTACATATTGGAAAGAGTCTGGGCCTGGACTCCCTGGGTAGCGTCTACCAGGAGAAGAGCCCCCTCGCAGGAACTGATGGCCCGGGACACCTCGTAGCTAAAGTCCACATGGCCGGGGGTATCCACCAGGTTAAGTTCATATTCATGCCCGTCCAGGGCCATATAGGGAAGGGTTACCGCCTGGCTTTTTATCGTGATCCCCCGTTCCCGCTCTATGTCCATGTTGTCCAGGATCTGATCCTGAAAATTCCGGTCTTCCACCAGCCGGGCCTTTTGAATCAGCCTGTCCGCCAGGGTGGACTTGCCATGATCGATGTGGGCGATAATGCAGAAATTACGGATATACTGTGTCTGCGCCATAGGGGCTTATTTTACAGAGTGTTCGGTGAATCCAGCAAGGCGGGAAGCTGCATAGTGGTTTCCATGTAGCCCGCCCGGCGCTTTTTCACGTTGATCTCCATGAGGACGTAACCGTCTTTTTCCTCCACCCGGAATCCCCGGATAGAAACGGGATCTTCCTCGGAAAGCCCCGCCTCGTCGGCTATGGAACCCCGGATCACCTTTTTAACCAGATAGGAGGGTGAAAAGACTCTACCCACCGTGGGGGCTAAGACCAAGCCGAAAAGGGGGGCGGCCATCCGCTCCCGGCTGTCCAGTCTCGCCGCCTCCGCCAGGGGAAGTTCCGGCCGGGGAACAGTCATAAGAACATGCTGTTCCAAGGGACCGTTTTTTCCCCTGGAAGTTTCCAGGGCTATCAGTTCCCCCGGCCTGGCCTGGAACAGAATATCCTGCAGGGCGGGAATCAGGAGACCCTGGGGGGCGTTTACCTGTTCGCCGTTAATACTTCTGATAAAGCTCCCTTCGAGGATCTGCTGATCCGATGCGGGGGTAAGGGGGGCCGTATAAATGATCTCCGCGGCGCTGCCCGTTTCCGCCACGGTAAGCCCCAGCCAGGGACGTTCCGCCTTGCCGCCCCTGATCATCGCCGGCAGGGCCGCGGCAAGACGTTCCGCGGGGACCGCAAAATTAAGTCCCGGGAACTGATCTATGCCGGCAAAAACAATACCCACAAGGCGGCCCGAAGTATCTACCACAGGCCCCCCGGAATTACCATGATTCACCATGGCGTCGATCTGAATCACATCCCCTATTTGCAGGAAACGCCGGCTGAGGGCGGAAACAATCCCCATGGTTACGGTCTTTTCCAAACCTCCAGGGGAACCAATGGCCAGCACCGAATCCCCCACCTGGGGAATCACCCGGTCCACTACGGAAAAAACATACTCAGGGCTGATCTCCGCCTTGATCAGGGCTAAATCCAGGGCCTTATCCCAGCCGATGACCCGGGCAGGGATCCGGGAACTGAAGGAATCCCCCAGGCGGATAGTCATTCGGGAAAAACCTTCGTATTTGGGATCCACCTCACTGGCGATCACATGGTAGTTGGTAATAAGAAGCCCCGCAGCGTCAATAAAAAAGGCTGAACCGAGGACACGATCGGGGACACCCCGGCCCCGCTCTATACGCATACCCCTGTCAATAAGCACCGTGGCAACACCCTTGATCATATCCTGGGGACTATCCCGCCCCTGGGCGTAGGTCCGCAGTTCTTCGGGGACTTCCGCCGAATTTCCCGAGGCGGCCAGGAAAAAAGCCGCAGTCCGCCGCTGCCGGACTTCCACCGCTTTCCCCAGAAAAAAAAGGGCGTCTTCAAAACCCAGGGGCTTCATGCTATGGCTTCGGACCGCCGCCAGGAAAGCCGCCAGGGTGTTTCCACCCTCCAGGAGTTTTTTCGCCTCCGCCAGCACAAAGTCCGCTTCCATACCGGTATTTTCTACCTTCACCCCCAGGGCCCCCAGGGAACGGGCCAGGGAAGCCGCGTCATCCCAGCGTTCCTCCAGAACCGCCTGAACCTGGGCCTCCCGCAGGTTTTCCACCGCTTCGGCTTGCAGGGACTCAAGTTCGGCGGCCTCGGCTCCGCCGTTCCCGAAACGGGCCCGGTACATCCCCGCCAAATGAACGGCCAGGGCGGGATTTTCTTTGGCATAATAACGGATATTCGCCAGCCGGTATTCTTCGGCGGATTTCCGGGGGGGTGACAGACGTTCCGCCTGGGCCGCCACGCTTAAACAAGAGGAAGACAGAAGGGAGGCAAAGGAAAGCACAAGCAGAAACAGCCGCCCCCCTTTCCCCCGGAACACCGGCAAAGCGGGCCCCCGGATTTTTAATTTTATCGCCTTTATATCCATCGTTTAATCACTTTTATTCCAAACTCACTCATTATTCCGGGTCTCCACGTAATCCCGAATACCGTCCCCATCGGTATCCCAACTGTAAATAACGATCCCGTTGGGGAGAAACTGCTCTCCTATCTCGTATAAACCATCCCGATCCCTATCGGTTTCAACCAATTCCAAAATCTTTTCATAGTCCAGGGGCTCCGCATCGTCATCCACGGAAGCTTCCCGGAAATGGCGGACCGTTTCCATCCGGCCATCCAGATCCAGGTCCAGCCGCTGGAGCCGGGGCCGCCCCAGGCTAAACTCGGTAAGGGCCACAATTTTCCCCTCCAGAATTTCCACAGCCCGGCGGGGAACACCCTGTTCCAATTCGATATGTTCAATGGCGCCGGGAAATTCCCGGCTGGGCCGGCGGACGCTTAGGGCATGGGAAACCAGAGTCCTAAGGTTAAGCCTGGCCTGCCCGGTATCCGCCTCCGGATAGGGAAGACCCAATTCCCCGGCGGGCGCGGATTCACCGGGCATAAGTTCGGCGGCAAGCCGGGTAAGGCGGAGGGGGGCAAAATAGAAATTCCCCGGCGCCGAATCAAAAACAAGCTCCCCCAGGCGGGCCCTTAAAACCGCCGGGTAAGATTCCCATTCGACCCAGATCCCCCGCCCCCCGCCAAGGACCTGTTCCGCCTGGAGGGGAAGCCCGCCGGAGGAAAAGAGGACTCGTAATTCCGGAATGCCGTCCTGATCGGCGTCCCCGGAATATTCACGGAGAATTCCGCCGGAATAACGCACCCGCGCCTCACTTCGTCCGTCCCCGTCGGAGTCCGAATAGATCAGACCGGAATAGGTCAGCAATCTTTTTCGGAAAAATTCACGATCCTCCCGGCTCCGCAGCAGGGACCAAACCCGCTGGATAAGATTTTTCTCAAGGCCCGCCTCCGGGATAGCCGCGAAAAATTCTTCCACCGCCTGTCCGTCATCGACAAGGCCCAGATCGATACTTACGGGAAGGGATTCCCGTTCCGCCTTCCCCAGGGCCCGGTATGCCGAAACCAGACGCCAGGCTTCCTCCGGGTCCCGGATGAAAGGGGCCGCCAAGTAGGCCAGGCGGGGAGAAGAATCCAAAAGGAAGGGAAGCCTCCGCAGGGCAAGATCGACAAGGGCCCGCCCGGAAGAACCAGGATTCCCGGCCTCTCTGCCGGCGGCCCAGAGGAACAGTATTTCTACCAGCCTTGGGTCCCGGGGACAGCGGTCCAGGGCAAGCCTAAGACGGCGGCAAAACTCGCCCTGATCGGGCAGGCCCTTCAAAGCCAGGAGCCGCAGTATCACCGCCTGGGACTGATCCTCCTGCCGGGGGGGAATGTCCCCGCCGTCCTTTCCCGATTCGGGACCGGAAAAGGTCCATATTTCCGGGGATCCCTGTTCGGCCCTGTCAAGAATCCGCAGGGCCCCGGAATAATCCCGCAGCCATATCAGAGTCTCCGCCTCCAAAAGATAAGCCTGGACAGGGGAATATTTTTCCCAGCGGCCCGCGCCGGCGGCCCGGGCCAGGGCTTCCAGGACAGCGGGAAGGGGGAATCCTTCATGGCGGCGGGCCAGGGCCAAAAGATAAGAAATATCCGAAGATACACCGGCAAAATCAGCCCCCCGTTCCAGCAGGGCCAGAGCTTCTCCCCAGCGATCCTCTCCGATAAGCCGCCCGGCCTCCTCAAGAAACTGTTCCGCCGCGGCGCTTGAGAGGGCGGCGCCGGCCACACTGTCCAACTGGGGAAAAACTGAAAAGACGGGAAAAATGAGGATCAGTAAAACGGACAAGAACCGGGGAAACATGACTCCGGCCGCTTAAGATTTAAGACCAGCTGCCGGCGCGGCGGCGGAATCCGTCCGGGGGGGAAGCCCAAGTATGGCCCGGACCTCATCATCCACCAGGGTTTCCTTGGCGATAAGGGCGTCGGCCAGTTTTTCCAGCCCTTCTCTGTGGGATTCCAGAATACCCTGGGCCAAATCCCGGGCCCGGTTAAGAATTTCCGTAACAGCCTTGTCTATACGCCGGGCGGTATCCTCGCTGTAATCCTTGTGACGGGCGATTTCCTTACCCAGGAATATGGGTTCATCCTCCTGACCGTAGGCCACGGGCCCCAATTCCTCCGCCATGCCCCACTCGCAGACCATGTGCCGGGCCATATCGGTGGCCTGCTGAATGTCCTGCTTGGTGCCGGTGGTTGTTTCATTGTAGAACAGCCTTTCCGCAATCCAGCCGCCGTAGCAGATGACGATCCGGTCTTCTATCCAGCCCCTGGTACGGCTGTAAGCATCCTCCTCGGGAAGGGACATAGCCATCCCCAGGGACCTGCCGTGGGGCACCACGGTGACTTTATGAAGGGGATCGGCGTTTTTCAGATAGTAGTGAAGCAGGGCATGACCCGCCTCATGGATGGCGGTCATCCGTCGTTCCTTGTCGGAGATCACCAGGGTAGTCCGGGCCACCCCCATGAGAATCTTATCCCGGGCCTCCTCAAAGTCAGGCATCCCCACTTCCGCCTTATCCTTGCGGGCCGCAAAAAGGGCGGCCTCGTTCACCAGGTTGGCAATATCGGCGCCGCTCATGCCGGGACTTGCCCGGGCAACGCGGGAAAGATCAATGTCCTTACCCAGGGGGATCTTCGCGGCGTGGATATTGAGGATCGCCTCCCGCTCCTTGATGTCCGGCATGGCCACCACCACCTGCCGGTCAAAACGTCCGGGCCGCAGCAGGGCCGGGTCCAGCACGTCGGGCCGGTTGGTGGCAGCGAGGATTATCACCCCGTCCTTGGAATCAAAGCCGTCCATTTCCACCAAAAGTTGATTGAGGGTCTGTTCCCGTTCATCATGCCCGCCGCCGTAACCGGCGCCCCTGGTCCGCCCCACGGCGTCAAGCTCGTCGATAAAAATAATGCAGGGGGCGCTGCGGCGGCCCTGTTCAAAGAGGTCCCGGACCCGGCTTGCGCCGACACCGACAAACATTTCGACAAAATCGGAACCCGACATGTGGAAAAAAGCGACTCCGGCCTCCCCCGCCACGGCCCTGGCCATAAGAGTCTTTCCCGTACCGGGCATCCCTACCAAAAGTACGCCCTTGGGAATCCGGGCCCCCATTTTAGTGAATTTTTGGGGATTTTTCAGAAAGGCCACCACCTCTTCCAATTCGTATTTTGCGTCCCGCTGGCCCGCCACATCGTTAAAGGTGATCTTCTTCCCCTCGTCCTGATACCGCTTTGCCCGGCTTTTGCCGAATTGGAAAGCCTTATTCCCCGAACCCTGCATGTTGCGGAACATAAACCAGATGAATCCAAAACCGATAAACCAGGGGAGGAATTCCAGGATGACACGCCAGGGGCTGATCCCGGAAACCGCCCCGGAAACATTGATATTTTTTTCCCGCAGGACGCCCATTAGACCGGGGTCCTGATAGGGAATCAGGGTTTTCATGGGGATACCGGCGGAACCGGTATTTCCCTTAAGGAATATGTCAACAGAATTATTGTCATGTATCGTTACGGACTCTACCTGGTTCTGTTCCACATAACGTAAAAAATCCGAATACCGGATAGGCTTTGCGGAAGACCGCCCTTCCCCCCGGAAAAAATACGCCGTAAAAAGAACCGCCGTCACCACAAAAAAAACCAGGGCAAAACGGCTGGGCCGGCCTCCCTGCAAATTCGGATGGGGCAGCTTATCGTTCTGGTTATTAGGCATCAACACCCCCGATACCACAAAAGAAAAAATCCCCAAAATCAGGCATTTTTCGCTTCCACAGCATTACTGCGCCGCGGGGAGAAAGGCCGATAAGCGCCGCAGGGCCCGCCGCGTCCTGGGCGATAACTATGTCCCGGAAAGGGGACGCGGAAACAGATCGTATCCGCATCCCGGAATTTTCTTTTCCCCCGCCGAGTTTCGGAGCCTTAAAACTGAAGCGGCCGGACTTCCCCGTTCCGACCGCGCCGCCGGGGCGGAAAGAATAATAAGGACGGAGAACAAGCGGAAGGGCGGCAAAAAAACCCCGATCTTCCCCCGGACAGGCGGGGGAATTCCCCTTCTCCCGAACCCGTAATACCGCTTTGGGCCCGGAATCCGCTCCTAATCCGGCAATCCCTTCAAGCTTATAGAGTCCGGGCCCTTTGATCAACAGAGAAAAACCCGCTTCGGCCCCCCCGCTCCGGCGGAAAATAGAGACGATTCCCCCCCCGTTCCGGCGGGCGCTTATCCGGCAGAATCCAAGATCAAGGTCCCGAATTTCTCCCTGGGCAAAACGGCGCAGGTTACGCCGCTTTATCACGGCGCCGGAACGGGGACCCCTGAAAAGGTTGAGGCCCTGGAACAGGGCTTCCTCCCGGATTATCCGGGGCTGATCGAAGAATCCATCCCCGCTCCGCAGTTCCCCGCGCCCTCCGGCTTCCCCGGACCATTCCCAGCTAAGGCGGCGGCGGGCCTCGTCGGCGATAAAACCGGCGGCCAGGCTCTGGGTGTCCCCCAGGGCTTCCAGGCCGCGCCTCCAGCCGGGAAACTCTTTGTCCAGGAAGGGGACCAGTTTGGCGCGAATCCGGTTACGGAGGAACCGTTCATCAGAATTGGTAGAATCGCTGCGCCAGGAAAGGTCCAGGGCGGCCAGATAGGATTCCACGTCCCTGCGGTAAAGGCCAAGGAGGGGCCGCAGGATAAACAGGGCTGCGGCATCTTTACCAACAGTAATACTGCGGGAAAGGGGCATACGGCCAAGCCCCCCGGGGCCGGAACCCCGGAGGAGCCGCATAAGGCACAACTCCAGGTTATCATCGGCGGTATGGGCCGTCACGATTGCCCCGGCGCCGGTCCGCAGGGCTTCCCTTATCAAAGCCCGGTAGCGAAAATGCCGGGCCGCCGCTTCTATTCCTATCCCCCGCCGCCGCCCCGCATCCGCTACCTTTCCGCGCCGGATAACCAGAACCCGGCACGAGATGCCCAGGCTGCGGCAGAGGGACAGCGCCGCCCGGGCATCCCCCCGGCTTTCCTCCGCCGGACGGATGCCATGCTCTACGTGGGCGGCCCGGAGGGAAAAATTTCCCCTTCCCCGCAGCCGGGAAAGGGCCGCCAGCATGGCGGTGGAGTCGGCCCCCCCGGAGACCGCGGCCAGCAAAACCGATCCCACCGGCAGGGGCCCCAGGGCCTTCAAAACGAGGTCTTCAAAATCACCGGGTTTTGGACAGTTCAGAAAAGCACCCACCCTATTACGCTAACCGGAAAACAGCTCAAAAATCTGCAAGTGCGGCAGGCTGCCAGGAATATTACCCTGGACTCCGGGCGCATCCCCGGCTTTACCGGGGACCGGGCTTTTCGGGGCTCCACGAGGGCAGCTACCCTTGCCCCGCTCCGGCCTTCTCGCCTGTAACACCCTTCATTCGAGGGGGGGCCTGCTCCCCCAAGAACCCGCTAACACAAGGGAGTACCCGCAGGGGAGCTTTAGGGCGGAGAAGTTCATGCAAAAAATCTACAAATGCAACAGGCCGCTAGGTTTTTGCGGCTGCGGGGGCGGCGCCCGCCGCGGGAACCGCCACAGCGGCGGCGGCAGCTTCGTCGGCGGCAGGGGCGGCGGCTTCCTCCCTGGCGTACTTAACCAGGGCAACCACCTGATCCCCATTGGAAATCAGACGAACCCCCTCACCCAGATTAATGTCTTTGACATGGAGGGACTGGTTGACCTTTAATTCCGAAATATCAATCTCGATCCGCTCCGGCAGATCCTTGGGAAGACACTCTACCTCGATCTCGTGAAGCGGAGATTCCAGAATACCGCCCTCCCGGACACCGGCGGGATTCCCCACCAGATGCAGGGAAACGTGAGTCCGCAGGGCAACCCCGCTTTCCACCTCATAAAGATCAACGTGGAGAATATTCCCCTCAGTAATACTGCGTTGGGTATCTTTTACAAAGGCTTCGTAGGTTTTCCCTTCCAGTTCCAGCTTAACTATGGTACTTTCAGAAATATTCTTGACCCGGTTGGAAAATTCCCTCGCGTCAAGATCTATTGCCACGGAACTGCCGCCCCGGCCGTATAGTACGGCCGGTATCCGGCCCCTCCGTCTGATCCGCCGGGCCTCAGCGGACCCCTTAGCGGCCCGGTTCTGCGCCGCCAGCACTACCTGACTCATGAGTAACTCCTTCAGTTAATCGGATATCTGATATTCGTCTGGGACGACAGGGTTCGAACCTGTGCATGCCGGAGCCAAAACCCGGTGGCTTACCACTTGCCTACGTCCCAATGCAAATTGATATTTCAACCGGCTCCACCATTCACCCCAAGGCAAAATGGTTAAGGGCCATGGGCATTATCCCTTATATCTCTACCGAAAGGTCATCCTCACCATTGCCGGAGTCGTATCGTTCCAAGATCCGCCTTTGCAATTCCGCGCGGAATTCAGGATTGATGGGATGGGCGACATCTTTATACTCCCCGGCCCGGGTTTTCCGGCTGGGCATGGCGATAAAAACTCCGCTTTTCCCCTCGATGATCTTGACATTGTGTACGACAAAGCAATCGTCAAATGTAACAGTTACATACGCCTTTAACTTACCTTCTCCGGTTACTTTACGAACCCGGATGTCAGTTATTTCCATGGCGCATCTCCTTTAGCAACGAGGCCAACAAAGTATTAACAGTTTAATACTCTAAATGGTGAACGTGCAAGGAAAAACGTTACATAAACAAGAAACCCTTCGTTCAATAACAACTTTGCTGCCCTTTCCACCCCTCCTTTATCTTTAAAAACTCCAAAACAGGCGGAACCCGCCCCGGATAATCCGGCAAAAGCGGCACCCCCGCCCCGCAGCGTGGAAAGGATACGCCGGTAAACCGAAAAATCCCCATTGCCGCCGCCAAGGGCCGGAAGAAAATCGTTCCAATACGGCCAGGCGGCGGGATCGCCGGAGAAAGCTTCTATCAGCTCCGCCGGATTCAGGGTCCCGCCCCCGTTGAAATCTCCCCCGCGATTTCCCCCGGCCCGCCACAGATCCAGACGGCGAAAAGCCTCCCCGGTAGGGCTGGAAAAACCCGGACTTACGAGAAGCGCCGGCCAGGGGGGGCTTTCCAGGGGAACAATCCGCTCCCCCCTGCCGCTTACCCAAGCGGCCCCTCCGCTTCCCGCCTGAGAGACCCAGGGTTCCCCGCCTCTACCGGAGGGAGGGTCCGCCAGGAAAAAGGGAACGTCACTGCCCAGGGACAGGGCCATGTCCCGCAGCTCCGCCAGGGACAAACAGGTTCCGGCCAGTAGATCCAGGGCCGCCAAAGCCGCCGCGGCATCTGAAGAACCGCCCCCCAGTCCTCCCCCGGCGGGGACACGCTTTTCCAGCAGTACCCTTACCCCCCGGTCAAAACCCGTATAGCGCCGGAAAACGGATACCGCTTTGAAGACGATGTTTTCCTCCGGGGGAAGCTGAAAAACGGCCCCCGGAAGGGTATGGGTCAGAATATCACAGCGGCCCTTTTCTTCCAAAATTTCAAAATCCAGGCTGTCCCCAAAATCCAGGGTTTGGAAGATACTTTCCAAATTATGGTAGCCATCGGCCCGGCGTTCCCCCACGGAAAGGTGCAGATTGATCTTGCAGGGGGCCGCGACCCTGATACGAGCCATCACTTGACGCTATTTATACTAAAAAATCCTCCCCCTGTAAAGGCGGCGGCCCCAAAAAGGAAGGGGTATAAAAACCGCAAAAACCAGTTGACAGATGCTCAAAGTCTCCCTTATGTTTCAAGAAATATCATTAAGAAAAGGGAGGAACCATGGTTCCCAAAGAGATCATAGGGGCGGATGCGTCCGTACAACCATTCCTGTCCGAGAGCAGACCGGAGGGATACATGAATATCCAGGATACCTTTGACATTGAAAGGGGGGCTCTTACCCTGGGGCCTGTGGCCGGCTGGGATATACCGGACATGCCGGGACCGGCTGAATGGCTTCCCTTCGGCTGCTTTGGCTCCGAAGGGCCGTTCCTTGAACCGGGTCAGGGGGATCTTCCCCCTCCCATTCTTGCCTTCGGGGACGAAGACGAAGATGACGACGTTGACGATGATGAGGATAATTTTGACGACATGGAAGACGATTTTGAAGATGATTTTGAAGACGAAGACGATGATTTTGAAGACGAAGACGATGATGATGACTACGATTATGACGAAGACGGGGACTTTGACGACGATTTTGAGGAATAGGGGAACCGGGGCGCGGCAGCCTGTGGTCATGCAGGTTTTTGCATAAAGGGCGCCCCGGCACCCCGGTAAGAATCCCGGTTAACGGGCTGCCTTGCAAAGCGGCGGTTCGTGTCGCCGGTATTTACCTGTGCATGCCGCATTTGTTAGCAGCCTTCGGCCATTAGCTTTTGTTCCAGCACAACGCGCTCCGCGCGGTGTGCCGCGGCCGCACTCAGCTAAAGCTTGGCCGCGTTGGTGCAACACTGGGAAATTAGGGCCGTACCCTGCGTGCACTGCTCCCAGCCGGAGCGCGGCAGTTTAATTTGGGGCTTTATTGGCACTCGTCAATGCCGCAATGGTCTAATATACAACCTACGGTTGCCTGTTCCGGGCTATGCGGTTCCACAGGGGTAAATACAGCCTGCCGGCAGGATGCCGGCTGTGATAAATGCATACGTTTTTGCGAAGCAAAAACGTAAAGCTAAAAAATGGCATGGATGCCATTTTTTAGCAGCGCAAGGGATAGAGCGGAAATACCGGAGGCCCGCCGCAGGCGGGCTGAGGAATTGCAGCGATAGCCCGGTTTTTGCGGGCACGCAAAAATGCGCCCAAATCCGTAAGTTCAATCATGCCTGGCTTCTAAGCCCGGAAAACCACCGGGGCAATGCTCCAAAGCCGTTCCAGTTCATAAAAGGCCCTGGCCCGCTGTGACATAAGGTGGATTACCACCGCCCCCAAATCCGTAACGCGCCAGTCATCCTCCGTTTCCCCCCTGGGCCGGGGGGAGTGCCGCAGGATCTCCAGGCCCTGCTCCCGGCAGAATTCCTTGATATGCCGTTCCAGACCTTCCAGATGGGAGGAACTGGCGGCGGCGGCGATGACAAAAAAGTCGGTCCAACTGTTACATTCCCGCAGATCCAGGACCACCACATCCAGGGCCTTGTGATCCCGGAGCAGGGCGCCCAGGGCAAAGACCGCGTCCCGGGGGTCCTTCCCGCCGGAATGCCGCTTATCCGTCCGAGACATAACGTCCATCAAAGTCCCTTCCAATGATCAGCGTAAAATCTGACCGGTACTCAAAATTCTGGAATTCCGGTTCAGCCTCCGGATTGTCCAGTATGGGAGATTCAGAGCGGATATTCTGACAGCGGATGATCTCCCCAAAGGCCTTTACCCCGTCGGCGAAGCCTGAACGGTCCACAATCTCCGTTTTTTCTACATCGCTACGGTCGGCGTTGCCTATAGAGATCACGTCATAGCCAAAACCCCGTAAAAGCTCGGCGGTGCGGCCCGCCAGGCCATTGGTATTGGTCCCGTTCAGCACCTCCACCGTGAAAACCCTATCGGAAAGGGAACCTTCCGCCTGCCGGGTTATGGCCCCCAGGGTCTGGCTGACGATCTGCTTGATTAGGCTGCCGTCCCAGGAGGGGAGAAGCAGGGTCTGCCCGGAAATCTCCCGGATATTCCCGCCCACCGACTGGATATTGGTACGATCCGTGTCGATTAAGGCAAATTCGTTAAAAAGCCGCTGCCAAGTCTGGCGGCTCATATTGGTAGTCAGAAAACTGTGAAAAAGGGCGCCCACGCCGGGATTGGCAAGGGATTCCCGGGTTTCCCCCAGCCGTTTGATAAAGCCCAGGAAAAAACGCTGCCGCCGGAAGGAAGCCATCTCCGGGCTGTCACCGGGAAGCTCATAGCTGACAAAAACCCGGGACTTATCCCCGTCCAGCCGCACAAGCCCCGCCGGAAAGAGGATAGGGGGGGAATCGTAGACTTCCACCGGAGAGGGGACGAAGATCTCCACCCCCTCCAGGAGATCCACCACCTTACCCAGTTCCCTTTCCCCAAAAATTACAAAAAAGTTTATTTCGATTCCCAAAAGTCCTTCGATTTCATTTTCAAAACTTCCCATCTTTTGCTGATCATAAAGGGCGTCGATCCGGTCTACCCGGTTGATCCGCCGGATAATAAGCCCCAGATCCCGGGGAATGTCGAAGATCGCCGCCCTCCGGGTGGCGGGGTAGTACATAAGGACAAAGGAACTGAGGGGTTTTTTGTCCTTTTCCAGGACAAAAAGGGTGTTAATAACCCGGTCCCCGGTAAGGGCCTCCTCAATCGGATCGGTCCGGAGGGAAAAGTAGACAAAAATAACACCCCCGGCCAGAAGGATAAGGATGGCGGCCAGGAAAAAGGGGCTGGCGTCGGTCTGGGATCTTCTCACCGGGAAGCCCTGCCTTCCAGTTTTGCGAGCAGCTTCAGGGCGTCTTCGCTGGGATCGATGTTCTTTACCCGCAGCCACGCGAGAGTCTCCCGGAGGATCTTCTCAAAAAGCCGGTCCAGGCCAGGCTCCCCGGTTCCCGCATATTCGCTGAAGTCCCGCAGCCGGCACTCCACCCCTTCCCGGGAGGATTCAACCTTATCGGCGATGTAAAGGGCCTTTGCCAGGGGACCCATGGCGGGGGAACCGGTGGTGTGAAAGGCCACCGCATCCAGAATCTCCTGATCCCGGATACCATATTCTTTTTTCAGCAGCATCGCCCCGGCCCGGCCGTGGAGCAGGGAAGGTTTTCGCTTTTCCAGGGCCGATATGCCCCGTTTATCGGCCTTTGCCAGCTTAAAAAGTTCCTCCTCCCCCAACTGCTTGCCCATATCGTGGCATATCCCCGCCAGATAACCGGCCCGGCTGTCCAGGCCAAAGAAACGGCACAGGTCCGAAGTCATCACCGCTACCTGCCGGGAATGGAGGAACCGGGGCTGGGAGAGACGCCGCCGGGCCTCTTCCTCCAGGCGGACAATCAGAACAGGACTCGCCGTCCCGGCTGCCGGAACGGGAGGAGCGCCGTAGAGTCCCCGGTCCTCGATAATGGCCCTGGCCCCGGCGGGAACCAGGTAACGCCAATGCTTTCCCCCGGAGATAAGCTCCCGTACCTGGGCGGAGGAAATCTGCATCACATCGTTTTGCATCTGAACGCAGGGGTAGGGGTACTCACCGGCTTCCGAAAGAATCCGCCGGGCAATGATAATATCCGCCAGGGAAACGATCTTTTCAAAGTCCTTCCATTTTGGGAAATCCCGGCCCAGATCATCCCCCAGGATAAGGCCGGGTTTGCCCTCCGGCAGGTAACGCCGGATAATATCGGCCAGGGTATCCACGGTATAGGAAACCCCCTCCCGCCGGATTTCACAATCGTCGATAAGCAGCCGGGGATCGCCGGGGATGGAAGCGGCCAGCATATCAAGCCGGTCCCTGGGATCGGGGGCGGGGGCCCCCAGCTTAAAGGGGGACTGGAAGGCGGGGATAAAGATCACCCGGTCATAGCCAAAGCCGGAGAGGACCGCATCCGCCAGGTAGAGGTGGCCCAGGTGTACGGGGTTGAAGCTTCCCCCCAGAACCGCCAGCCTCATGACGGAGCCTTCATCCCCGCATCCGCCAGGCGGAGCAGTTCCCCCGCCAAATCATCAAGCCCCGCCCCGGAAAACACCGATATTCCCTTCACCATTTCATCCGGGCAGCGGGCGCTTAACCGATCAAGCCGCTCCGCGGTCCCTTCCAGGTCCAGTTTGGTCCCCAGGATAAGGCGGGGCTTGGATGTCAATTCAGGGGAGAAGGTTCCCAGCTCATCGTAAAGCACCGGAAAGGCCTCCAGGTAATTGTCCGCGGAAAGATCAATAAGAAAAAGCAGGGCGCTGGTCCTGGAGATATGTTTAAGAAATCGGAAGCCCAGACCCAAACCCTGGGAAGCGCCTTCGATAAGGCCGGGAATATCCGCCAGGATAATGTCCCGGTCATCCACCCGGAGAATCCCCAGGTTGGGTATCTTGGTGGTAAAAGGATAGGGGGCAATTTTCGGCCTGGCATTGGTAAAACGGTCCAGGAGGGAACTTTTTCCCGCGTTGGGGAAGCCCACCAGCCCTATGTCCGCGATGATCCGCAGTTCCACCCGCAGCCGGGCCTGCTTCCCCCGCTGCCCCGGCAGGGCCTGGCGGGGGGCCTGGTTTACCGCCGATTTGAAGCGGATATTTCCCCAGCCCCCGTTCCCCCCTTTTAGAAAGACAAAATCCCCCCCGTCTTTGCCAAAATCCCGGAGAATCTCCCCGGTTTCCGCGTCCTTCAACACCGAACCGGGGGGCAGGGGGATAAGCACATCCGCCCCGTTTCTGCCGTAACGACCGCTTCCCTCGCCGTCCCGGCCATTTTCCGCCTTAAATGATTGTTTATAACGAAGGTGAGAAAGGGTACGCAGATTCCGGCGCAGGGTGAACACCACATCGCCCCCCCTGCCCCCGTCTCCCCCGGCAGGTCCGCCCTTGGGGACATACTTTTCCCGGCGAAAAGCAACACAGCCATTACCGCCGGAACCGGAAAACACTTCGATTAGCGCCTCATCGGCAAATTTTTCCAATTTTCAACCGGTGATCGGGTTAAACCTTGATAACAGAACCCATAAATACCATGCCACAAGGCCGGAACCATTGGCCCCGGTCTAGTCCGCGGCAATAACCGACGCCAGTTTCCTGCCCCGGCGCCGGATAAAGCTCACCGTGCCGTCTTTAAGGGCAAAAAGGGTATAATCCCCGCCGCAGCCCACATTGTCGCCGGGATGTATCCTGGTTCCCCGCTGACGGACAATAATCGAGCCCGCCTTAACCGAAGAACCCCCCGAAGCCTTAACCCCAAGGTACTGGGGATTGGAATCCCGCCCGTTTTTCGCACCGCTGCCGCCCCGTTTCCGAGCCATCTCATTCCTCCGCTTACAGCCCCCCCGGGGGGCGCTGGTTTTCTATCTCTATACCGCAATTATCCGGGAACCTTTCCGCCACAGAGCGCAGACCCTCGATAAGGAAGGCCCCCACAGCCTCCAAAAAGTCCCGGCCCTCCGCATCGTAATCCGCTTCCATTAGCCAAAGTCCCCGGTCGGGGGCCGCGCCCCGCAGCTCTATACCCCTCCGGCCTGAAAGGGTCCTCAGGGCGCTCCGTAACAAAACCGAGACCGCAGCGCAGGCAGGGTCCGCCCCCGCGGGCCCCGAAAAAGCATGGCCCTCTACCCGGCAGGACCTGAGAAGTCCCGCCCCGTCAAGGCTTATCCATACCCGTATCACCCGGCCGGGCGCTTTAAGGGGCTTAAACCCCGCTGATGTCCCCAATCCTGATAATCGAGAACTGCTGCCGGTGTCCCTGCTTACGGCGGTAATCCTTCTTGGGTTTGTACTTAAACACGACGATTTTAGGGTCCTTCCCGTGGGATTCCACCGTGGCCCCCACCGTCACCCCCCCCAGATACGGGGTTCCCACATTGACGGAAGCCCCTTCCCCGGAAATCAGCAGTACCTTATCAATATCCAGGCTGGACCCCGGTTCGGCATCCAGCTTATCAACTTTGAGCAGGGCGCCTTTTTCGGCCTTGTACTGTTTACCCTTAAATTCCACCAGTGCGTACATCTATTCCTCCGAATCCGCTCTAAAAAAACAAGCAAATAAGCCCTTTCCACATTTGAAACTATCCTGCCTTTATATCCTGTCCGGGGAGGGATGATCAAGGGCCCCGAAGGCGGTCCTAATGAACGCACAGAAATTTGCCTCTTTTTTTGGGCGCATTTTTTGCTGCCGCAAAAAACCGGGCTATCGCTGCAATTCCTCAGCCCGCCTGCGGCGGGCCTCCGGTATTTCCGCTCTATCCCTCGCGCAGTAAAAGCAACCAAAGGTTGTATATTAAACCAATGTGGCTTCGCGTAGCGCCTCCGTATGCCCCCAA
>JAIRNB010000086.1 GCA_031258265.1 Treponema sp.
GGGCCTGGAATCCTACTCCTCCCTTTGGGGGGACGTTACCATAACCGGCGCCTATGCGCGCTGAAACACCGTGATCTTAGTTAAGGAGGGGGGGCGCAGGGGTTCCAAAAGCCGGACGCGCCCCTGGGCGCGGCTGCTTTTAACGCTGCCCCGCCCTCGCTCCAGCCTCCTCGGGCCGTTTCGCGGCCCTGCGGTGGCTTCCGCTACCCCCTCTCCGGGGATCGCGGATGCCGGTCCCTGTATATAAAGGCGCGGCGGCTAAGCCGGATAAGTCTTGTAAAAATCTACGGTTGTTTCAATGTCCGGTATTTTGAAATAACCTTATCGTAGAGGCTTTTCCAAAACCGAAGTTTCGGGGAAGGTTCCGTAAGGAGAGCTTATGATCTCGGTCGTATCATTGGGGGGCTCTATTGTAGCCCCGGATAAGGTGGATGAGGAATACCTAAGGGCTTTCCTGTCCCTGATTAGCCGCCTTTTGTCGGAGAATGACGCATGGCGGTTTATCTTTGTGGTGGGGGGCGGCGGCCCCGCCCGTTCCTGGCAGGGGGCCTGCCGGAACATTCTGCCGGATATTTCCAATGAGGAGGCCGACTGGATCGGCATCATGGCCACTAGGCTCAACGCCCAGCTTATCAAGGCATTGATGGGAAACTGGTGCCGCCAGCCGGTGATCACCGATCCTTCCCAGGTGGGTCCCTTCGCGGGACGGGTTCTGGTGGCGGCGGGCTGGAAGCCCGGTTTTTCTTCGGATTATGACGCCGTGGTCCTGGCGGAGCGTTTCAACGCCGCCGTGGTAATCAACCTTTCCAACATTGAACGGGTTTACACCGATGATCCCAGGAAAAATCCCGGCGCCAAACCGGTGGATAAGATTTCCTGGAAAGATTTCCGCGCCATGGTGGGGGACGAGTGGACGCCGGGGAAAAATGTCCCCTTTGATCCTGTGGCAAGCCGCCATGCCGCCAAAATTGGCTTAAAGGTGATCTGCGCCGGGGGAAAGGACCTCCCTAACCTGGAAAATATTCTCCGGGGCAGGGAATTTCTGGGGACCACCATAGGCTAGGAGTTTGTTGCGCTTCGCGCCTAAAAAGGTATAAATATTCACATCAGTGAATATTTATACCTTACAAACTCCGAAAGCAGTGCAATAATCGTGATTTTTTGCATATTTATGCAAAAAATCTACATTGCAACAGGCTGCTAGCGGCCTATCGCAGCGGCGCGTTTTTTTGTAGTATCCTGTCTACTCCGATAGGCCGGATCCGGCCTGTTAATACCACAGCATAAATGAGGAGCAGAAACATGGAAATTTCCGTATTACAGAAGCTGCGCTACGGCTACCGGCCCAAATTACCCGCCAGCCTTTCCCTTGATACCGGTGATATAGGGGTGGAATACGGCGCCCCCACAGAATCGGTGTCGGATCATGAGGCCCTGCGGGAGCTTTTCAAAAACACCTACGGTAAACCACTTGTCACCTTTACCCGGGGCGGGAACGCCGGTATCGGCCAAAAACTGAGGGTGGGGGTTATCCTTTCCGGCGGCCAGGCTCCAGGGGGCCACAACGTTATTGCCGGTCTTTTTGACGGCCTGAAAAAGGGAAACGGTGAATCCCGGCTTTACGGTTTCCTGGGCGGCCCGTCGGGGCTTATTGACAATAAAACTGTCGAGATTACCGCGGACATGGTGGATGAATACCGGAATACCGGGGGTTTTGACATGATCGGTTCGGGGAGGACAAAAATCGAAAGCCCTGAACAGTTTGCCGCGTCCCTGGAAACGGCAAAAAAACTGGAGCTTTCCGCCGTGGTTATCATCGGGGGAGACGACTCCAACACCAACGCTGCCCTTCTGGCGGAGTATTTTCTGGCCCATGGTTCATCAATAAAGGTAATTGGCTGTCCCAAAACCATCGACGGGGACCTAAAAAACGAATTTATTGAAAGTTCCTTTGGCTTTGATACGGCGGTTAAAACCTACAGTGAACTTATCGGAAACATTGAGCGGGACGCCAATTCCGCGAAAAAATACTGGCATTTTATTAAGCTTATGGGCCGTTCAGCCAGCCACATTGCCCTGGAATGCGCCCTGCAGACCCAGCCCAATATCTGTCTTATTTCCGAAGAGGTGGAGGCGAAGAAGCTGTCGCTGAAACAGATTGTGGACAGCCTCTGCGATTCTATCGCCCGGCGGGCGGCGGGCGGGGAGAACTTCGGGGTGGTGTTGATTCCCGAAGGGCTTGTGGAATTTATCCCCGAAATGAAGACTCTAATCGAAGAGCTAAACGATATTATGGCCGCCAATGACGGGGAATTCGCCAAGGTGGAAAAGGAATCCTACCAGGAGATAATTTCCTGGCTGGCCCGTAAACTCTCCGGTTCCTCAGAATCACTGTTCCTTAGCCTTCCCGCTGAAATTGCCAGGCAGCTTTTGGCGGACCGGGACCCCCACGGGAATGTGCAGGTTTCCCGGATCGAAACAGAAAAACTGCTTATCGGCATGGTGGAAAAGGAACTGGCGGAACGGAAGCAGGCGAAGACTTACAAAGGCAAATTCAGCGCCCTGGGCCACTTCTTTGGCTATGAGGGGAGATGCGCCTTCCCGTCCAACTTTGACGCGGATTACTGCTACAGCCTGGGTTTTAGCGCTTTTGTGCTTATCGCGTCGGGGCTTACCGGTTACCTTTCCAGCGTGCGAAACCTCAGCGCCCCAGCGGAACAGTGGATCGCCGGGGGGGCGCCCCTGACCATGATGATGAATATGGAACACCGTCACGGTTCCCAGAAGCCGGTGATTCGTAAGGCCCTGGTGGAATTGGAGGGGGCCCCTTTTAAGTCCTTCACCCAAAACCGAGACGCCTGGGCGCTTAAAACCAGTTACCTTTTTCCCGGGGCGATCCAGTACTTTGGCCCCCCGGAAATCGCGGACATTACCACTAAAACTCTAAAACTGGAACATTAGCGGCCCGCCGCGCTTGAAGGTTTTATGCGACAAACCGCCGGCGGGGGTCCGGAAAAAATCGAACAGGGGGAAACCATGAGGCCGATCCGTTTGCTGTCTTTGGTCTGTTTTACCGTTTTTTTGGGGGCCGTGAATCTTGAAGCCCAGGCCCTAAAAGATATTCCGGCGGGGGGGATTCCCCTGCGGAGGATCACTATTTACTCTTCCGGGGTTTCTTTCTTTGAACATTCACTGACCCTTAGCGGGCCGGCGATACTTAAACTGCCCTTCAAGACGGCGGCTCTCAATGACGCGCTAAAATCGCTTTTATTAAACGATCCCGCGTCGGCCTTTCCCCTGATCAGTTATTTCCCGGAGCAGGGCCTTCCGGCGATTCTGCGGAGTCTGGCCCTTGACCTGTCCGGTAATCCCGGCATGGCGGAGATTTTGGGAAATCTCCGGGGGGAGGAACTGGAAGTCCTCGCCCCCGGTCCCATACGGGGAAGGATAATGGCCCTTGAGTACAGGAGGGCTGCGGACGGGGGGCCGGCGGAACCCTGGCTTTCCCTCCTTAGCCCCCAGGGTATCAGGTTATTGAACCTGGCGGGGATTGGGTCCTTCCGTTTTATCAATGAGGGTCTTAACGCGGACCTGGAGCGGGCCCTGGACCTTATCATGGCTTCCCGGAATTCCCAGACAAGGGAACTTACCATTACCCTTCCCGGCGAGGGGAGTCGCCCGGTTTCGGTAAGCTATGTGATTCCCTCGCCAGTTTGGAAGGTTTCTTATCGGCTGGATATGGGGAAGGGGGCTAATGCCCGGTTCCAGGGCTGGGCTATCGTGGATAACGACAGCGATGAGGACTGGCGGAATGTGGAGCTTTCCCTGGCGGCGGGGCGGCCTGTGTCGTTTATACAGAACCTCTATCCCCCCTACTATCTGAACCGCCCTACCCTCCCCCTGGCTATAGCGGGAAGCGCCGCCCCCGTCACCTGGGATTCGGCCTTGTACGCGGAGGCTGAGGATAACGCCCCGCGGCAGGCGGCAAAGTCTTCGGCCCCAAGACAAGCTCAACGGGCCGCCGCTGCGGCTTCCGGTCTTCCTCCGGTTCCCAGTCCCGTTCCCGTCACCGGGGCGGATATGGCCGATCAGTTCAGTTTTACCCTGGATACCCCGGTGAACCTGGATCGCCGAACCAGCGCCATGTTCCCCCTGGCGGACGGGGAGATCAGCGCCCGGAAATTCCTTATTTTTTCCGGGGCCGGCCAGGGTATTCACCCCAGCGTGGGGGCGGAATTGAGTAACACCACGGGTCTCCGCCTCCCCGCCGGTCCCGTCACGGTTTATGACGGGGGTTCTTACGCCGGGGACGCCCTTTTGGAATTTTTTAATCTGGGGGAAAAACGGCTTATCTCCTGGGGGGAGGACCTATCGGTTACCGGGGTTTTGACGGACTCCTCCACGAGGATCGTAACCGGGGTAAGCATAATTGACGGGGTAATGACCATAAGCCGCCGGCAGGTTTATGAGAAAAAATACCGCTTCAAAAACGCGGGGCTGGAGGCTAAAACTATTATCGTTGAACACCCCATTATTCAGGACGCCGTCCTGGCGGAACCTGGAAATTACGATGAGGCCACCGCCGCCGCTTACCGGTTTATCCGGGAACTCCCCGCCGGGGCCGCGGGGGAAATGGAATTGCTTGTCCGGGAGGAGGTCCCCCTTTCCGAGCGGATCACCCTGCTAAGCCTGCGGCCCGAAACCCTGCTGAGCTATTCCACAAGCCGGGAGATTCCCGCCGCCGTCAGGGCAAGCCTGGCACGGGCGGTGGAACTTAGGCGGAACGTGGAGGACGCGGAAAACGCACGGGCGGAAACCGAAACCCGTAAAAACGCCCAGGCCGCCGAACAGGACCGGATCCGCAAAAACCTGGAGGCCGCGGGGAACACGAGCCCCCAGGGGCAGGAATACCTGCGCCGCCTGACAAGTCTGGACACGGAGATCGACCGCCTTAACGGGGAACTGGAACACCGGCGGGGAGAAGTCCAGGAGGCCCAGGCCGTCTATGAAACGTACCTCCGGGGGCTTAACTTTTAGGACATTGCGGGGCTTCGCGGATAAAAACAGCGGGGCAATTCA
>JAIRNB010000098.1 GCA_031258265.1 Treponema sp.
CCTTCTATCTCCTTCAACTTCTCACCGTTCGCCTGTAATACCATCCACAAATACGCCCCCAGCGGCGCCCCCTCCCCCACACCCCTTCCCCTCTCTATTATCCCCCGCAGCTCCTCCCCCCGCAACCTCGCCGTATGTGGGGCGGCTTATTTTGGTGAAACTCCCGGCGCAAAGGTGAAACGTCTACCGGCGCTATGCGAAGCCGCATTTGTTAAATAACAGCCCGCCGGCAGGGATGCCGGCTGTGATAAACGCATACGTTTTTGTGGCTTTTGTTCCAGCCCAAACCTGCGGTTTGTGCCGTGCGCGCCGGTCTGGCCGGCATGAATGCCGGCTGTGATAGTCGCATACGTTTTTGCGGCTTTTGTTCCAGCTAAAAAATGGCATGGATGCCATTTTTTAGCAGCGCAAGGGATTGGAGGGGCGCGCAGACCTGAAGGGGCTGCGCGTTCCCAAAGGGAATGAAGCGAAGCGGAACCCCGAAAAGCCCGGTTTTTTGGCGCAGCCAAAAAATGCGCCCAAAAAAATAATATTATCCCGCTGGACGGCTGACCCATTCGATGGCAAGTTGTTTAAGTTCCTGGGTGGTGCCGCAGCGCAGCTTGTCTTTAATGTGTTCCTTGTGGGTGTCAATGGTCTTGGCGCTTAGGTTTAGTTTTACGGCGATCTCCAGCGTACCAAGTCCCTTTCCCAGCAGATTGAAAATTTGAAACTGCCGGTCGGAGAGTTTTTCCACCGAAACCAGGGGTCGTTTCCCGCCGCCCTCAGGACAGCCGGACAGCCGTTCCCGCTGGGCTTCGCTGAAGTAGGTTTCCCCCGCCAGGACCGTTTCGCTGGCCTCGATTACCTTGTTTCCCGCTTCGGTTTTCATGATATAGCCCCGGCCCCCGGCCTTAAGCACCCGCTCCGCATAGTAACGCTCGTCGTGCATGGAAAGTACCAGTACGGCGATTTTTGGAAAACGGCGGTGCATCACTTTGAGCAGATCCAGGCCGTCCTCGTTTCCCAGGTTTAGGTCCAGGATAACAAGGTCCGGCTTTTTTTCCGCGGCAAGTTCCAGGGCCTCTTTAGAATCTTTGGCTTCCCCCACCACGGTATAACCTTCCCGGCTGCCGAGGAGGGAACTAAGGCCCTTGCTAAAAAGAGGATGATCTTCGACGATCATAATTTTTACCACAGCCTTAGTATACTTTACCCGGATTCCCTTAACTATAGTATAATTTCCCTATGGGCGGCCCGGCGGTTTTGATGCGATGCGTATAGCCATGTTTCTTAATAACCTGGACGGGGAGTACCAGCTTTCCGTATACCGGGGAGTCCGGGAGGAGGCCCGGGAATTAGGGATCGGCCTTCTCTGTATCCAGTGCGGAGAACTGGGCGGAAAGGACAGCTCCCCCGCCGGCGCTTTTCCGCCCCCTGAACTTATCGCCGCGGACGGCGTTTTGCTCCTCTCCACGGTTTTTGATGACATTGACGGGATTCCTGTTCCCCTTCCCCGGAAAACGGGCTTTCCCCTTCCCCTGGTTTCCATCGGCGTGCGGCTTCCCGGTTGCCCCTCCATCATGGTGAAAAACCGGGAATCCATGGAGCTGCTCATGGAACACCTTATCATGGTCCACAGGTACCGGGACTTTATCTATGTGGGGGGCCCGGCGGGGCACCAGGATAACCTTACCCGGGAGGATGTGTTCCGCAAGGCCATAAGCGGAGGCCGGAAAACTTTTCCCGGCCTCCGGGGCAAGGTGTACAGCGGCATATTCAACGATCTGTCGGGCGCGGAGATCATCCGGAACCACATGGCCCTTTATCCCGAAGCCCCGGATTGTATTGTCGCCGCCAGTGACAATATCGCTGCCGGGGTCCAGGAGCTGCTTCAAAGCCTCCAGGACAGCCGCTGGCGGAACTGCCCGGTCACGGGCTTTGACGATATTAGCCTGGCCCGGCTGGTAAAGCCGCCCCTTACCACGGTAAGGCAGCCCCTGGGAGAACAGGGCCGTATTGCCCTGCGGATCATCCGGGACCTGGTTTTGGGGAATCCGGCGGCCCCGGTCATCTATGTGGAATCCACACTGGTACTGCGTTCTTCCTGCGGCTGCCCCGAAAAGCCGGATGTTTTATCTGAGCTTCCCCCTGTCCGGGGTCCTTCCCCCTACGATACCGTTAAATCGGAATTCTATTCGATCAGCGTAAACACCCTGGGCCATAATCTGGCCCTTGTCAGCTCCCTCCCCGCCATGATCCCCTGCCTGGAAGCCTTTCTAACCCGCCTGCATGTGATCCGTTTCTATTTTGTTCTTTACGGGGAACCCCTAAAGACAAGCGGCGGCCGGGGTCTTTTAATATTCGAGCGTTCAAAGGACGGGGACCGGTCCTACGCGGAGAATCCCCCGGTCCTGGATACCGGTTCCTTTTTCGGCGGGCTTAAAACCGAGGGGGAATTCCAGGACCTCTGCTTTTTTCATCTCCGTTCCGGTGATGAGTACCTGGGTTTTGTGGTTTACCAGGCCCCCGATCAGGTCTATCCCCATATATCCGGCGGCGTTGTCTTTATTGCCAACGCGGTACGCCGCCTCCGCTCCATGGAGGATGAAAAGGAACGGGCCCGTAAACTTGAACAGGAGGTAGTCTACCGTACCAGGGACCTGCTGGAACTCAACCGCAAGCTCCAGGAAGAGGCGGAACGCCGGATCGCCGTGGAAGCGGAGGTTTTAAGGATCAGCGATCTGGAGAGGCGGCGTTTCAGCGCGGATCTCCACGACGACATCTGCCAGCGTCTGGCGGGAATTTCCATGTTCTGCAAGAGCCTTATTAACCAGGACGCGCCGGCGGTATTTTTGCCGGAACTATCCGAGCTTATCGACGAAACCCTGGTCCGTACCCGCCGCTACGCCCACGATTCCTTCCCCATGGACCTGGATGCCTTTGGTCTGCGGGAGGCCATCGCCGGACTCTGCG
Source organism: Treponema sp. (assembly GCA_031258265.1). GTDB lineage: Bacteria > Spirochaetota > Spirochaetia > Treponematales > Breznakiellaceae > JAISFT01. The sequence goes on from JAIRNB010000098.1 coordinate 2,956, forward strand.
ACAGCGTGAGCCGGGAGGGGGGTATCCCCTGTACCCTTTCCTGGACAGCGCCGGAAAGCCTCCCCCTGAACCGCAACCAGGAACTCAATATTTACCGGATCATCCAGGAGGCCCTGCAGAATGTACTGAAACATTCCGGGGCGGCCCTGGCCCGGGTGGAACTAAGCGGGGGGGACGCAAAGTCCCTGCGGCTGCGGATTGTGGACAATGGCAGGGGCATGGCTGGAAAGGACAGGAAAGGCTGGCGGCAGCGATCCCTGGGCCTCCGTTCCATGGAATACCGGGCCCACCAGCTGGGGGCGGAATACCGCCTGAATTCCAGAAAGGGCGCTACCTCGGTGGAGGTTCTCATCCCCCTGGGGGAACCGCCGGTAAATTCTTCAGATTCACCGGATTGTTCATAGGGAAAACTCCTGATACCTCCCGGCCCGGACATATAATAAAATTATTCAAGGCTTTTGCTTTAAGGCGGCCAATATCACCATTACTCACTAACGGAGGAACACTATGAGAAAAGCGATCATGACGGTTCTGCTTCTCTGCCTTGCCCTTTCGGTCTTTGCCACCGGCGGACGGCAGTCCGGGGGAAGGGAGGCCAGCAGCGACCCTAATTATCCGATAGAAATTTCGGTATTCACCCAGGCCCAGCGCCAGCAGCCCCCGGCCAGCAACAAGTTCTACCGGCTCCTCAAGGAAAAATTCAATGTCACTATCAAGTGGGACATCCTGGTGGGGGACCGGAATCAGAAACGGGGTATCATGATCGCCTCCGGCGACTACCCCGACATGATTGAGATCAACGAGACCGCCTTTATTGACGCCGGGGCCCTTATCCCCCTGGAGGACCTTATTGAAAAAGAGGCCCCCAATGTGGCCCGCCACTACAAGGAGGGCGGGGCATGGGAAAAAGCCCGCTGGGACGACGGTCACATCTACTACATGATCAACTACGGTATCGTTCACGGCCAGTACTGGCAGCCCGTTTACAATGATTCCGCCCTCTGGGTTCAGAAGGAAGTCCTTAAAGAGGCGGGTTATCCCAAGATCACCACGATGGATGAGTATTTCGATCTCCTTATCAACTATGCGAAGAAACATCCCACGATTGACGGCGCTACCACCATTCCTTTTACCATTCTTACCTACGACTGGCACGCCTTCTGTCTGTGGAATCCCCCCAACTTCCTGGCGGGCTACCCCAACGAGGGGAACGGTACGGTGGATCCCGTGACTCACAAGTACGAAAACTTCTTTACCCAGGATATTTCCAAACGCTGGTTTAAGAAGCTTAACGAGCTCAACGCCCAGGGCTATATCGACCGTTCCGCCTTTGTAGACAACTACGATCAGTACCTGGCAAAACTGTCCGCCGGTCGTGTGCTGGGTATGCACGACCAGTATTGGCAGTTCAACCAGGCGGACTATGCCTTACGGGATTCCGGCCGTTATAACCGCAGTTTTGTGGGCCTCCCCATCGTGTTTGATAAGAGCATCAAACCCCGCTACCGGAACCTCCCCATTCCCAACCTGGGGCGCGGCGGCGGCATCAGCGTCAAGGCGAAAGACCCGGTCCGGATCACGCGCTTTATCAACGGGTACATGGACGAGGAATTCCAGCGGACCTGCGCCTGGGGTATCGAAGGGGAAGACTGGCAGTACGACGCCAGCCGTAAACCCTACCGAACCCCGGAACAGCGGGCCAACTGGGAAAACGACGCCTGGCAGGTGGCTAACACCAACCTCCTGATGCGGGATGTGTTTCCCAAACTGGAAGGTTCTTTTAGTGACGGACACCCCACGGACCTTACCTGGTATCCCCCGGAACGGGAAGCCATGCTCCGGCCCGAGGACAGGGAACTTTTCGCCGCCTATGGGGTGAATAATTCCAACGAGATCATGGACAAGAACCCCGCCCCCAATTCCCTGTGGTTCCCCACCTGGAGTATGCCCAATCCCCCGGACGGTTCGGAGGCCCAGATGGCCTATGCCAAGGCCGAACTGACCATGAAAAAGTACCTCCCCATGGTTATTACCTGCCCGCCGGCCCAGTTTGAAAGCACCTGGACTGAGTATGTAAACCAGATGAGGGCCGACGGCATTGCCAAGTATGAAGCCTATATGCAGGAACAGCTTAACGCCCGGATCAAAGCCTGGAGCGGCAGATAGGCGGAACTGCGGAACGGAAATTTGAAAACCCGCGGCCCGGCTTCCGGGCCGCATCTTGAGGGGGGGTACATGAAAAAGACAGCGGGACAACTGCCGGCATACCGGGAAAAGAGTTTTTTAGAGAAAATATTCATCCAAAAACAGCTTGTTTTCATGTCCCTGCCCCTTGTCCTCTACGTTATTCTCTTTTCGTATGTGCCTCTGTGGGGCTGGACCATGGCGTTCCAGAATTTCAGGCCCGCCCGGACCTTTTGGAAACAAGAGTGGGTGGGTCTTCGCTGGTTCAGCTTTCTGTTTCAGGATCAGGTGTTTTTACGGGACATCCGTAACAGCATCTGCATGAGCCTGATCAACACATCCCTGGGCTTCATCACCGCCATTGCCTTTGCCCTGCTCCTCAACGAATTAAGAAAGGTAATGTTCAAACGGGTCATTCAGACCGTTTCATACCTTCCCCATTTCCTTTCCTGGGTTATCGTTACGGGACTGGTGTCGAACATGCTGTCCGTGGACAGCGGGGCTATCAATGAACTGCTCCTGTCCCTGCGTCTTATCAAAGAACCCCTGCTTTGGCTGGGGATACCCAAATATTTTTGGGGAATTGTCGGCGCGACCTACGTCTGGAAAGAGGTGGGCTGGAACACAATCATCTACCTGGCGGCCATTGTGGGCATCGATCCCACCCTGTACGAGGCCGCCGAAATTGACGGCTGTAACCGTTACCGGAAGATGTGGCATATTACCCTGCCGGGCATAAAGCCCACCATCATCATTCTTTTGATCATGAGCATCGGCCGTATCCTGGACGCCGGTTTTGAGCTCCAGTACCTTTTACGGAACGGCCTTATCCAGGATGTGTCTGACACCATAGATATTTTTGTACTTGAATTCGGCTTCCGCAACAACAACTTTGCCCTGGCCACCGCCGCGGGGATGTTTAAGAACATTGTCAATGTAACCCTTATCTTTATGGCGAACTGGATCGCAAAAAAAGCCGGGGAGGAGCGGTTAATATAATGAAATTCACGGACCGTACATTATCCAGGCTGGAAAACAGGATTTTCACCACCGCCAATACCGTGGTAATGCTACTGATCGTCATTTGCACCCTTTATCCCTTTTGGAACACTATTGTTGTTTCCCTTAATCAGGCCACCGATACCCTCCGGGGGGGCCTTACCTTTTGGCCTCGCAAATTTTCGCTGCAGAATTATAGGATCGTCTTTGCCACCGGCACCATCTACAACGCCTTTCTTATTTCCGTAAGCCGGACCATCATAAACACCATTGTTAATGTGTTTTTTACGTCGATGATCGCCTTTGCCCTTTCCCGCAGGGAATTTGTACTCCGTAAACCCTTTACCATGATACTTATTCTGGCCATGTACGTGAACGCGGGGCTTATTCCCAACTATTTCCTGATGCGGAGCCTCCACCTTACCAACAGCTTTCTCGTGTATGTCGTCCCCGGCATCGTCAACGCCTTTAACTTCGTGGTAATCCGCACCTACATGCGGACCCTGCCGGAAAGCATTATCGAATCCGCCCGGATCGACGGCTGCGGGGACTTTTGGATCTTCATCCGGATTATCCTGCCCCTCTGCCTCCCCGTGCTGGCAACCATCGCCCTTTTTGTGGCTGTGGAATCCTGGAACGCCTGGTTTGACACCCTCATCTACAATTCCGGCGAACCCCTGCTCCACAGCCTCCAGTACAAACTCATGGAGTACATCCAATCCAGCCAAAGCCAGGCGAAAAGCGCCGGTGACGTGGCATCCATGTCCATGCAGAGTACCCAGGGTATGGTGACGCCGGTCAGTATCCGGGCGGCGGTTACGGTCATAGCCGCCCTGCCCATCATGCTTGTCTACCCCTTTATGTAGCGTTACTTTGTGGTGGGCCTCAACGTGGGCAGCGTCAAAGAGTAGGATAGGGGGGGAGGGTTTCCTCCCTTGGCCCTTTCCATAATGTGTCTACATTATGGACAGACTCTATTTACAATCTTTTTATGCCCAATTATCTATTTTTAATTCACTTATCCGGCCAAATTCTTTTACATTATTCGTCACCAGCGTCATATTTAATGATTTCGCATGTGCCCCTATTAGCATGTCAAATGGACCTATTAGACATCCCTTATCCTTCAATTCTTTTTTTATCTTTCCATATTCTTGCGCCGCTTTCCCGTCAAATTGTCTTATATCAATTATTGTTAAAAATTCTATTAATGCTACCTTGTTTTTCTCTTTGTACATACTATTCTCATTTGCGTATTCTAACTCAGCTAATGTGATACTTGAAATAGATAAACCATACGTTCGCTTTTGTTTCAGGGTCGTTAATATTTTTTCCGTTTTCTTTTTTATAATGTAAATACAAATGTTGGTATCAAGCATGTACATTGGACTTGTTCAAGAACCCGGTTGGTTCTTTCACAAGTCTCCCAAAAAACGCTGATTTTTAACAAAATCGGCGTTTTTTGTTATTTTTAAGCGGTTGTCGTTCAAAAACTGAAGTTTTTGAACGACTCTATTATAATTTTTCCCCGATCTTGATCCATTCCCTGATCCCTTCCATCTGATAAAAAATCACCGGAAAATCCATTTAATCCTTGTAAGAATGTTTCCCATTGTCTATCAGCGGGAAATAAAATAACCGCATCTCCCACCTTTTGAATATAAACATCATCCCCCTTAAATTGACATTCTTTAGGGAGTCTTACCGCCTGGCTTCTACCATTAATAAACAAACGGGCTGTTTGCATACATTTCTCCATGTTTCAAATATATACCATGATATATATTTTGTCAAATGTTTTTAGGTACTTTTAGGCCCAATGGCGTATAACGTTCCCCATATCATCAGATTCTTTGCGGATGGGAATATTTGTTTTATGCGCGGAGCGTGGCAAAGTTCCGGCGGCCTGCCCCGCTTGGGGGGTATATATTTTCCCCTACCACTCCGCGGGGGTGCCATCGGCGTAACGCCAGACTTCGTTTTTCCAGCGGTGTCCGGTCTTTGCCCGTTCCCGGACCAGTTCTTCATTGATTTCTATTCCCAGGCCCGGCCCGGCGGGGAGGGCAAGGTAGCCTTCCGAATAGCGGAATACGTCCTTGTCCCGCAGGTAATCCAGGAGGTCATTCCCCTGGTTGTAATGGATGCCCAGGCTTTGTTCCTGGATTACCGCATTGGGGGTGCAGGCGTCCATTTGGAGGCAGGCGGCCAAGGCGATGGGGCCCAGGGGACAGTGGGGGGCCACTGCCACATCGTAGGCTTCCGCCATGGCGGAGATCTTCCGGCACTCCAGAATACCTCCGGCATGGGACAAGTCCGGCTGGATGATGTTCACGATTCCCTGTTCAAAGATTTTTTTGAAATCCCAGCGGGTGTAGAGCCGTTCCCCGGCGGCGATGGGGGCGGATGTATAGGAGGCGATTTCCTTAAGGGCTTCGTAGTTTTCCGAAAGCACCGGTTCTTCTATGAACATAAGGTGGAGGGGATCGAGTTCCTTTGCCAGTATTTTTGCCATGGGCTTGTGGACCCGGCCGTGAAAATCCACGGCGATGCCGAAATTTTCACCGCAACATTCCCGGATGGCGGCGGCCCGGTTTACCGCTTCCTCCACCTTGCGGTGATCGTCGATGTAGTTGAGTTCCTCCGTAGCGTTCATCTTGACAGCCCCAAAACCGCTGTCCATTTTTTCTTTGGCCGCCTTTGCCACATCGGAAGGGCGGTCCCCGCCGATCCAGGAGTAGACCTTTATCCGGTGTTTGCAGGCCCCGCCCAAAAGCTCGTAGACCGGGGCATGGTAAAACTTGCCCTTGATGTCCCAGAGCGCCTGTTCGATGCCGGAAATAGCGGAGCTAAGCACCGGGCCGCCCCGGTAAAAGCCGCAGCGGTAAAGCACCTGCCAGAGTTCTTCGATACGCATGGGGTCCCGGCCAATCACGTAATCCCGCAGTTCCTCTACGCAGGCCCGCACCGTATCCGCCCTGCCTTCCACCACGGGTTCACCCCAGCCGGAAATTCCGTCCCCGGTGGTGATTTTTAGAAAAAGCCAGCGCGGCGGAACCTTGAACAGTTCCATCTCTGTAATTTTCATTGGTCCCCCCTATTTTCTGTAATACATTCTCTGTAATACGTTCCCTGTAATATGCACAAAAACGAAATACCGGAAAGACACATTGGGCTTGTTCAAGAACCCGAAGGAAAAGCCCCCATAAGCTTACAGCCACAGATACACCTTGTGCAGTTTGGTACAAATGAGCCACAGTCCGGCAGCCAGAAAGAGGAGTCCCGGCAGGGGGCTTAACCAGGTGTCGGCGGACAGCAGAATGTTCCTTCCCGCGAAGGCAAAAAAAGAGCCCAGGCTAATGGCGGCGTACTCCCGGGTTCCCCTGGACCAGGCGGAGATGAAAAAGCTGGCCATGGTGACAAGCAGCACCACCGTTTCAACCATGCGGAACAGGGAAAGGTAGCCGTTGATCATACTAAAGCTGGAATCCCAGGTAAGAATATCAATGGGAATCCCCAGGGTAACAACCAGGGAGACGAAAACGGTAATGAGGATCACGTTAAGCTGTTTTTCAACTTCCAGCCCGGCGGCGCAGACGCCGGCGGCAAAAAGGGAAAAAATGCCAAAAAGCCGTCCAAAAAGCAGCGCCCGGGAGGCCAGGAGCAGATAAATAGAGGGGATAACCCATACCTTTTGTAAAAGCGTCATGAGCCGCATCACTTCAAACGAAAAGGAAAGGACAAAAAGGGTGATAAAGAGGATCTCCGGGGCCTGGGTTTTTTCAAAGAAAAAGTAGATCAGTATCAGGACGGCCAGGGAAAAAAGGGCCGAGGCGGCCAGGGAGGCAAAAGGGACAAATGGATTAGGCGCCAGGAACTCCCTGGCAAGACTCTGGATGATGCCGGGGGACCGCTTTACCGCTTCGGCCATGGCCTCGGGGCAGGCGGGCAGCGCCTGTAAAGCCAGAATCCCCGCCAGGATGAGGAATCCCCCGGCAATACCGATCTCAACACGGAAAAAGACATTTCTGTCATACAAAGTCATTGACAAAAGCATAATCTCCGGAATGTTTTTTCTCAAGGGAGGCTGTTCCAGGACCAGGGGTATCCTGGAACAAGTCCAGGCCCCCATGTAAAACTCTGTCCCTCTTCCGGCGGCGGAACCGGAAAGGAGACTAAGGTTGTCATGGATATTTTCCGATATTTGTATGGAGGAGATGCCCGTTATGTTGAAGAAGAGTTTCTTTACAGCCGCTGTCCTGGTGATTTGCGGAACCGCCCTTTGGGCAGGGGACACCGCCTCCTTTGTGGATCTTGGCTTTTCGCAGGACGGGAGGGTGTATATGTTCGCCCAGTACGGCGTACTGTCAAATACCCTTAAACCCTGGGCGGATCTTTACGCGGTCGATGTGTCCCAAAACAACTTTGTTTCGGGCGGAAAATTCAGTTACAGTTCAAATAACCCGGTAAACGCGGGGAACGACGGCATTGGGGCCTTTTACAGAATAATTACCCAGAATTCCGCGCTGGCGGACCGGCATGGGATAGATTATCTTCGCCAGGGGCATCCCCTGTATATCGCCCTGGATTCGGGGGCGGGAAGCCCCCAGGGGGAACGCATCGAGTTCCGGGATTTCGAGCGGGGCTTCTCTTATCAGGCCCAGCTTATCCCCGCCGCCGAAGGTTCCGGCACCAATTTGAAATCCTCGTTTCATATTATCCTGGACCGGACGGGACCCGCAGGGGACCGGAGGACCTTCTCTATCGGCAACCCCGGAATAAAACGGCCGCAGATCGCCACCTACAAGATCAAAAAAGTCCTTTCCTCCCCCATGGACAACTCCATTATTTTTGTAATTGAAACCAGAAAACCAGCCGTTAACGGTTATGACATTCGCTACATGGTAGAAACCCTGCGGCCTTAGATTAGATAAGGGCCCCTCTCCGAAAGCCCCCCATGCAGCAGGCCGCGGTACACAGCCGGTATTAATGCTGTAATTTTATTATGGATCCGGGCGCATCCCCGTCCTTGCTTTCGCAAGAACGGGGACCGGGCT
>JAIRNB010000116.1 GCA_031258265.1 Treponema sp.
CGCAAAGATTTCAAAGTGCAATCTTTGATACCCGGGAGCTTACTCCTGCTTTACAGGCTGTCCAGCAGGGCGGAAAGTTCCGCGGGGATACTGCGAGTCTGCGGACTGCGTTCCATGGCTTTCGCCAGGGAGGGGGGAACGGGAACAGGACCGGTAAGGGGTTCCACGGTCTCCGCAAATTTTGCCGGATGGGCGGTGGAGAGGATACCCAGGGGGCCGGAGATAAGGCCCCGGTTCAGAAGCTTGTCCGCCGCCGCCCAGCCTACGCTGCTGTGGGGGTCCAGAAAATAGCCCGCCCGCCGGTGGACGGAACGGATGGTTTCCCGGGTCTCCTCATCGGAGACAGCGGCGCCCAGGATGGCATCTTTCATTTCCGTCCAGGACAGATGGGCGGCCATGCGCTCAAAATTGCTGGGGGCCCCCACGTCCATGGCGTTGGAGATGGTTGCCTGGGAAGGCCGGACCCGGTAGTCCCCGCTTTCCAGATAATCGGGAACGGTCCTGTTGATGTTGGTGGCCGCCACAAAACGCCTGACGGGGGCCCCCATCTTCCAGGCGTAGATGCCGGCGGTAAGGTTTCCAAAGTTGCCGGAGGGAACCACCAGGGTAATAGCCTGGCCTTTCTGTACCCGGCAGCCCCCCTGTTCCCCATGATGCCGGGGGCGGGTCCGGGGACTGGCCTCCCCGCCGGGATCGGTCCGGCCCGCCAGGGCCCTGCCCGCGGCGGCGGAGTAGTAGGCCGCCTGGGGGATAAGCCGGGATACGTTGATAGAATTAGCGGAGGATAGTTCAAGCCGCTTTTTCAATTCCGCATCCCCCAGGGCGGCTTTAACCATGCGCTGGCAGTCGTCGAAACTGCCCTCCACCGCCAGGGCGCTGACATTGCCCCCCAGCCCCGCAATCTGCCGCTCCTGGAGGGGGCTTACCCGGCCTTTGGGGTACAGCACGGTGACGGAGATCCCTTCAACCCCAAAGAAACCATCCGCCACCGCGCCCCCGGTATCGCCGGAAGTGGCGACAAGAATCCGCAAGGGTTTATCCTCCCCCCGGCGGAGATACGAAAAGGAACGGGCCATGAAGCGGGCGCCAAAATCTTTGAAGGCCGCGGTGGGGCCGTGAAAGAGTTCCAGCACCTGCCGGTCCGCGGCCTCCACCAGGGGGGCGCTAAAGGGGTAGGCGGAATAGACCATTTCTTCCAGTACGGCCTCCGGTATATCGGGGCTTACCCAGGGCTTAATCGTCTCAAAGGCAATGTCGCGGTAGTCCATGGTTCCCAGGGAGGAACGGACCGCCGCCGGGTAAGGGGGAATTTCTTCGGGCACAAAGAGTCCGCCATCCGGGGCCAGGCCGGCCAGGGCGGCGGCGGCAAAACCGGCGGTCTCAGCTTTGCCGCGGGTGCTAAAATAACGCATGCCCGTTCCGCTACTTTTTCGCCGAAACGCCGGCTTTTGTGGGGAATACCAGGTTAAGGATGATCCCCACCACGGTGGCAAGGGCTACCCCGGCCAGCTCAAACTGAAGGTCCTTGGTAATGGCGAAGGCCAGCTTGCCGCCGCCGATACCGATGACAAAGATCACCGATGAAATCGTAAGATTCCGCTTGTCCTTGTAATCGACGCCGCTTTCCACAATGGTCCGCAGGCCGCTGGAAGCGATAATCCCGAAGAGGAGCATGGAGATACCCCCCAATACGGGGGTGGGAATGGTCTGGATAAGGGCGCCGAACTTACGCAAAAAAGAAAGGATAACGGCAAATATCGCCGCGCCGCCGATAACCCACACGGAATATACCCTGGTGATAGCCATAACGCCGATATTTTCACCGTAAGTAGTATTGGGGGGGCCGCCCCAAAAGGCCGCCCAGGCGGTGGCGATGCCGTCCCCCGTAAGGGTACGGTGGAGGCCGGGGTTCTTGTAGAAATCCTGCCCCACTACCTTGCTTGTTACCAGGGTGTCCCCCAGGTGTTCACAGATGGTTGCCAGGGAAACAACGACAAAGGTGAGGATTGCCACGGGGCTAAAACGGGGGACCCGGAACGAGGGAAGGCCAAACCAGGGGGCGTCTCTAACGACTTGGAAATTAATGATGTGGTAGGCGGGGAAAAAAAGGCCCATGATCAGGGTAAAAAGATAACCGGCGGCCAGGCCGATGAGTATGGGGATAACGCTAAAAAAACCTTTGAGGAAGACGTTGGCCCCCACGGTTACAGCCAGGGTGAACGCGGCGATAGAAAAAAGCACCAGGCTGTAAGAGCCCCCCGCGCCGCCCCCCTCGTTCATAGCCATGGCCATGGCGGTGGGGGCTAGGTTAAGGCCGATAACGACGATCACCGAACCGATAACCACCGGGGGCAGCGCCCGGTCCAGCCAGCCGGTACCGGCGATCCTGATGACGGCCCCCACCAGGCAGTAGAAGATCCCCGCCGCCACAGCGCCCCCCAGGGCATAGGACATATTGGGTCCCCCGGGGCCGCCGGCTATGGCAATGATAGGCGGGATAAACGCGAAGGAGGAACCTAAAAAGGCGGGAACCTTGGCGCCGGTAAGCAGGATGTAGATGAGGGTCCCCGTACCGGCGGTAAACAAGGCGGCCGCCGGATCAAGGCCGGTTAAAATGGGCACCAGAATCGTGGCCCCAAACATGGCAAACACATGCTGAATACTTAAGGGTATCCAGCGGCCCAGGGGCGGCCGTACCCGGGGCCCCAAACTTTCAAATTGCTGTGACATGATTACCTCCGTGCCGGAGACAGCGCCGGCGGCCCTGTCTTCCCTTTCCCACAAGCCCCAACGGGCTGTGGCATATTTTTTGAATTAAGGCAGCTTTTCCAAAGGCCCTTTCCGGGCTTTAAG
>JAIRNB010000176.1 GCA_031258265.1 Treponema sp.
TTTCGGAAGCCCTTCTTAACACTAACCGGGTTTTGGGAATGGCCTTAAAATACTATTTTGTTACCAATGCCTCCACAGCGTCAACGCGCAAGGGATTGGAGGGGCCCGAAGGGGCCACCGCAGTCCCGCCGGAGGCGGGACGAGGAGGCCGGAGCGGGTAAGGGACCCGCGGAGCCCCGAATAGCCCGGTCCCCACCTTTGCGAAAGCAAAGGCGGGGATGCGCCCAAAATATAAAGACCTGGTATAGGTTCTGTTGAAAACGGCTCCCCGAAATGGGAGGGCGGGGTTATAATGGGGGACCTTTGGGGCTTAGGAGTGTATATGCTGGAAAAACTTGACAGGAGCAGGGTGCATGGTTTCCTTAGGGCCAGGGGGAAGACGATTGTCAATGGCCGGGGGGAGGAGGTTCTGCTTTGCGGCTGGGGTCTGGGGAACTGGATGCTCTGTGAGGGCTATATGTGGCTGGCCCGCGATAACCGGAATTTTGACCGGCCCCGGAATATCGAGGATACTGTCCGGGACCTGGGGGGGAGTGTTTACGCGGAGGGGTTCTGGAGGGAATTCCGGGCACGGTACATTGGCAGGGGGGATATTAAGCGGATGGCGGAGCTGGGTTACAACTCCCTGCGGCTCCCCTTTAACTGGCGGCTTTTCATGGAGGACGAGCCGGGAGAGATTAAATTCCGGGAGGAGGGTTTTGAGCTTATTGACCGCTGTCTTTCCTGGTGCGAGGAGTACGGGATATACGTTTTTCTGGACCTCCACGGCGCGCCGGGGGGGCAGACGGGGGATAATATCGACGATTCCCGGGACAATGTGCCCCGGCTTTTGACGGACCGGGATTACTGGGATAAGGGGATTGCCCTGTGGAAGGAGCTGGCGGGGCGGTACAAGGACCGGTGGATTGTGGGGGGTTACGATCTCCTTAATGAGCCTATCCGTACTGTCCGCTATGATTACCCTAATGTGGATTACCTGGTTCCCGCCCTGGCGGAATTCTACGGGGAGGCGATTGCCGCTATCCGGGAGGTTGACCGGGTCCACCTTCTGTCTATTGAGGGGCACCACTGGTCTACGGACCCTCTGATTTTCTGGAAAAAGTACGATGACAATATGGTGGTTCACTTCCACCGCTACGGTTGTCCCCCGGACTTGGCGGCTTATACGGATTTTACCGCCCTTAGGGACAAGCTGGATGTCCCCCTTTGGCTGGGGGAGACTGGGGAGAATGACAATGCCTGGTACGCCGCCATGTATACTCTGGCTTTTAAGCTGGATATTGGGATCAATGTATGGCCCTGGAAGAAAATGGAATGTCTTAATTCCCCCTATTCGGTTCCCAAGCCTGAGGGATGGGATAAGCTCCTGGCTTATACCCAGGGGGGGCCTAAGCCTTCCAAAGAACAGGCTATTGCCCTGCTTGACGGGTACCTTGAGAACATGAAAATCGAAAACTGCCGGGAAAACCCGGAGGTGAGCGCCGCCCTGTTCCGCCGTCCGCCGCTGTGTCTGCGGGGTTCGGACTTCGATTCCCTGCCGGGGAAGGGCCGGAGCTACAGCGCCCTGCGGGGGGAAACATCGTTCTTCTACCGGCATGAAACCGGCATGGCTATCCGGGTGGAGGAGGGGCATGACGCGGCGGAAAGCACGGGCTGGGCCCGCTGGGGGATTTACTCGGTGGAGCTGGAGGCCGGGGAATTTGCCGTTTACACGATCCACCGGCCGGCGGAGGGGACAAGGCTTCGGCTTTCCCTTTCCGCCGGCGTTCCCGCGTCCCTTACTGTGGAACAGGACGGGGCGGTTATTGGCGGCGTTACCGTTTCCCCCGGCTCCCCGGCCCCGGAGTTCCGCCTCCGCGCCGGCGCTGAAAGCCTTGTCAAAATCCGCGTAGAACAGGGCAGGCTTGCGCTTAATTCGCTGAGTTTTGGGTAGGGGGAGGCTTGCCGGGGGGCCAGTTCCCCGCACATACAGCAAAGGATGCCAGTTTTCTGAGCTGCATCGATTACCGTATTGATTGTACATTTGATAAGAGAAAGGACGCCGCAGGATTTCCACTACGGCTTCCTTAAGCGCAAGCGCAAAAACAAGGCGGCGGCACAAAACGGAAGATTGGCGGATAATGCAGACACAGAAAATATGAACGCACCCCCTTTTCTCCCAAATAGGTTAACAAGAGTATTGAAGTAACCTTTGACGCATGCCCGCTTTGTGGGGGTGCGTTACACAAATGTGAAAAAGAGACGATAGCACACCAGCAGATAGATAGAGTCTGTCCATAATGTAGACACATTATAGATCCGGCATATATGCCGCGACTTCCTTAAAAAAGGTATTTGCGTACCGTTTTGGTACAGGAGGATTTAGGCAAATCCGCCGGGAGCAAATACAAGTTCTGTCCACAAAGTAACCGACTTTGGGGACAGACACTAGATAACGGGCCGCATACTTTTCATAGGCCGCTTATTTACATTAATTTACCGTGAAAATAAAATCTTCCCATATTGGCCAGAATATTTATTCAGTTTTCGGGTAATTTTGATATGAAAAAAATTTTGATAACATGGCGGAAACACTAAAACTGTTTAACTACCGCCGTATTTAATACTTTGTCATCCGCGGCCCGCGATGCCGCAGGTGGCGGGCTTGTCCTATGAAAACCAGTTCCCTTTCACCGGGGTGCTGTTTCTCCCGTCATTATTTTATGGTTCATTCGTAAGCTAAAACCGGTCGAAATCCGCAAAAATTACCGGTTTTTTGCCGATTTTTTGCTAAAAAAGCCCTGCGGTTTCTTTTAAAAGATACAATGTTTTGAAAAAAGTTTTTCTTGACTATTTTAGTAAAAATTGTATTTTATAAGCGAGGGAGCAAAGAAAGACGCCATAAATACGGACGGCGTTGCCGTCAGGCGTTTTACCGGACTCCCCGTAAGGGCGGCGCTGCCAATTCACGGATCAAATGATACCAGGAGAGAAAGATAATGACAAATCGTCATAATAA
>JAIRNB010000242.1 GCA_031258265.1 Treponema sp.
GCGGCCAGGGCCTGGGCCAGTTCCCGGGCTAATTTTTCCGCCGCCGCGGCCCGCTCATCGGCCAGGGCTTTCTCCGCCGCCGCGGCCCGCTCATCGGCCAGGGCTTTTTCCGCCGCATCAGCGGCCCCCGTCCCGGCGGCCCGGGACGCCCGCACCGCCTGATCCCGCAGGTCCCGGGCTTCCTGATCATCGCTGTTCTCGATAAGGAGGCCGTCCAGAATATCCAGGGCCCGGCCGTACTCCCCGGCTTCAACGTATTCCCTGGCCAGGCTAAGCTTGTTTTGACGGAGATCGCCGCCGGGACGGCTTAGGGCCCTTACCAGGAAGAAAATCCCCGTTCCCAGCAGAATCACCCCCAAAGAAATGGCGCCGATGATGATTATTTTTTTCCGGTTCATGTACTGGGCTCCTATTCCATCTCAAATTCGCCGTCGTAGGCCTGGACATTTTCAGTACCCGCGGAGGCCCCCCGGGTTTCTTCCGCCGCGGACTGGAGGGAAGCGGAAACTTCCCGCAACAGGGACTGCCGCCGGGCCTCCGCTTCCTCCGCCAGAATCCGCTGCCGCTCGGCCTCCGCCGCGGCCCGGACCCGCTCCCGTTCCGCCTCCTCCGCCGCCAGAATCCGCCGGCGTTCCTCGGCGGCAAATTCCGCCCGGATCAGGGCGCAGAGCTGTTCGATTTGGGGACGTTTGACGGAATGAGGTTCCAGGCTAAGGTAAAGTTCGTAGTCCGGCAGGGCCTCCGCCAATTCCCCCTTTTTTATCCGGAGATTCGCCCGGTTAAGGTAGGCCGGCCCATAGGCGCTGTCCATACTGATGGCTTGACTGTAGAATTCTTCAGCGTATTCGATATTTCCCGTAAGGAAATAGATGTTTCCCAGGTTAAAAGCCGCCCGGGGGGCCTCATCCCCGGCCCGGGGCAGGAGCTTCCGGTAAATAGCGATAGCGTCATCGGTCCGGCCAAGCTGCTGGTAAATATGCCCCAGATAAAGATACGCCCGCAGATGAGCCGGGTCCTGGGCAATCGCCGCCTCCAGGAAACCCAGGGCTTCCTGGGGCTTATTCCCCATGAAAAGTTCTTCCCCCCGCTTAAAACCGCCCTCCTGGGCACCGGAAAAAACCCCGAAAAATAAAAAAAACAACAATACCGTGTATTTAAACCCCGTCACTCCCCGTCCCCTTGGATTTTAATATCGGTAATTAGGAAAAAAGTATTCAACCTTCGTTCAAAACAACCAATAATTTAAAGTACAGTTACCGTTAGTAACAAATTAAGGGAAGGGGGGGGGGGTGGGGGGGGGGGGGGGGGGGGGGGGCGGGGCGACGGGGGGCCGGCCCGCCCCGCCGGCGGCAAATAAAGGGAAGGGGGGAAGTCTCCCCCCCCGGCCGCAGTCCCCAGCTCCGCTGGGGCCCCGGTTTCGCCGGGGACCTTGCGGCCTACCCCCCTCTACGGGACAAAACCATGCGGCGCATGGTTTTGTAGGCGCAGGCAGGGCGTACATGGATCTACGCGAGGCGGAGTACGCCCCAGGGCCCTGCTTTTTTTTCAAGGGCCCCGCCGCAAAGGGCTTAATTTGTTAAACAACGGTACAGTCATTATAATACGAAAATCTGATAGGCTGGAAAAGAGATATTATGACCCGAGCCCTTGCCCTTGTTATCGTCCTTGCCACCGGTATGGTTTTCCTCTTTGCTTTTGTCATTAAGTTGATTCTGTCCCCCCGGCGGGTGGAGGCCCTGGGGACCCTTATCAAACAGGGGAAAACCCAGGCGGCCATCAGCTCCGCCCGGCGGCTTATCGCCAGGGATTCAAAAAACGCCGAGGCCCACTATTACCTGGGCCTGGCCTACCACACGGAAAAGAAGGAGGAGGAGGCTTACCGGGAATTCAAGCTCCTCAACCAGTTAAGCATCCAGGGAAAACTGATCCCCGAAATGGACTACCGCCAAACCCTGGCCCAGCTTTACGAGGCCCACGGGGAAAACGAGGAGGCCCTCAAAGAGTACCTCCTCCTCATCAAACTGGCCCCCAAACGGGGGGAATTCTACCTCCAGGCGGGGAGGCTTTTCGCGGCCAAAGGAAAGGGGGATACCGCCAGGGAGTACCTCCAGAAGGCGGCGGAACTGTCCCCCAAGGACGGGAATGTCTACTACGAGTTGGGGGCCCTGTGCTATAAAGAAAAAAAGGCCCCGGAGGCTAAGGCCGCCCTGGAACGGGCCCTTCGCCTTCAGAAAGAGGGGGATCAGGGCCGGACCTGGTTCTACCTGGGGAAACTTCAAAAGGATGTAAAGGATTACGGCGGTGCCCAGGACTCTTTTGAAAAGGCCGCCAGGGACGCCGAATTCCGAGTCCGGGCCCTGGTGGAGAAGGGGGGCTGCTATATGGCTCAAAACGATATGACCCGGGCCGCCGGAGACCTGGAAAGGGCCGTGGGGAGCATTAAGGACGAGACGGGCGCCGACAGCCTCTACGCCCGGTATTTCCTGGGGCTCTGCTATGAGAAGGGGGGAGAAATCGACAAGGCGGTGGCCCAGTGGGAACGGGTTTATGCCCAAAAAAAAGGATTCAAGGATGTGGGGGAAAAACTTTCCCGTTACATGCTCAATAAAGCCCAGACAATTTCCCCATGAAGATTCTTTGTGTATCCGATCAGATAGACCCCCTGGTTTATACCAGTAATATCAAGAAGCGGTTTTCCGATGTGGACATAATCCTCAGCGCCGGGGATCTTCCCATGGAGTATTTGGATTTTATCGTATCCAGCCTTAATAAACCCCTCTTTTTTGTGTTTGGCAATCATAACCTGGAACAGTTTGAGTATTACACCGGGGGAAGCAGCAATGCCTTCGCCGGTGAAGAGGTCTATGAGGGTTCCGGGGCCGTTCATGTGGGGTCCAGGGTGGTATACCAGGACGGCCTCATCATCGCGGGGCTGGGGGGGGCCATGCGTTATAACCGGGGGAAAAATCAATTCACCGAATCCCAGATGATGCGGCAGATCATCGGGCTTATCCCCCGGCTCCTCTTTAACCGCCTTTTCCGGGGCCGTTTTGTGGATATTCTTGTTACCCATGCCAGCCCCAAGGGGATTCACGACAAGGAGGATCGCTGTCACTGGGGGTTTGATGCTTTTCTGTGGTTCATGCGGACCTTTAAGCCCAAGTACCTTGTCCACGGCCACATCCACCTGTACAGCCTCTCCGATATAAGGGTGACAAAATATGAAGGGACCCAGGTAATTAACGCTTACAGCCACTACGTGATCGATACAGGCGCCGGACCGTTCCCGCCGGGGGCGTCTCTTTCGGGATTTCCAGGAGAATTTCAGGATAAAAGATGAACGGTACAAATCATATTGGTAATAATGTTAATCAGATCCAGGCCATGGACGATTTTAACAGCGCGAAGAACCGGGCCTTTTTTTCCCGGATACAGCATTTCATGAACACCGACCGGGATAAGCTTCTCTCGTTCCACGATGTAAAGGAGATTCTAAAGCCCAAGAATCAGGTCTACCGGGGTATGCAGGTGGTGCCCATTTCCCTGATCGTGGGCAGCGAGGGACGTTACCGGGATTTTAACAAAGCCTTCCTGCCCCGGCGTAACCACCTGCGGGCCCGCTGGATGCGGGTAGACCTGGCCCGGCTGGAAAATGTCGATCTTCCCGCCATCCAGCTCTACGAGATTGGGGGGGTCTACTTTGTCCGGGACGGGAATCACCGGGTTTCGGTGGCCCGGTCCCAGGGTACAGAACAGATCGATGCGGAGGTGATCAGCCTTTCCAGCGAAATAAACATTACCCCCCAGATGACATCCGATGAACTAAAGGCCGCGGTTGTTGAATACGAAAAAAAGATCTTCTACGAAAAAACCGGTTTTGGGGACTTAACGGGATTCTACGATTTGGATTTTACCATGCCGGGCCGCTACGATGTGATCTACAACCATATTCTGGTACACAAATACTACATGAACGAAGGGAAGAGCGAGGAAATACCCTTTTCCGAAGCCCTGGTTTCCTGGTACAACGATGTGTACCAGCCCATTGCCCAGATTATCAAAGAACAGTGGCTGACTTTGAATTTCCCCGGCAGAAGTACCGCGGATCTCTACGTCTGGATCGTAAAACATTGGGATTTCCTGAAAAAAAAGTACGGGGTCTATTCCCTGTCCGGGGCGGCCAGAGATTTCTCTATCAAGTACGGCCAGAACCGGCATGGTTTCTTTCGCCTTCTGGCGGCGCTGGCGGGATTCATAGGCAAGTTCACTAAAAAATAAGGAATGTGGTACCTAAGCAGCAGGGGGAAACCCCTTACCGAACCGCCCTTCCACCGTTTTTTTGAATTTATCGCCCCGGAGGCGAAACGCTTCGACATCTTAAGGTCTCTGCTCCCGGAAATGGGGCTTAAACACCTGGTCTTCCCCGTGGCGGGGAACCGGCACTTCCTCATCTTCCCCCCCGGGGAGGACCTTCCCTTCCAGGGCCGCCGCCCCTCCATGGTGCTGGCCGCCCATTATGACCGGGCCCCCGGAAGCCCCGGCGCCAATGACAACAGCGCCGCTGTTTTTCTGTTACTCCTGGCCGCGCGGAAAACCCGGAGTCCGGTTTCCTGGATGATCATTCTTACGGACAAGGAAGAACTGCGGGACGGTCAGGGCATCCGGGATCAGGGGGCCTACTCCCTGGGAGAAGCCCTGCGGAAAGGCGGCATCGGGGCCGCGAAGGTTTTTATCTTTGACGCCTGCGGCGCCGGGGATACCCTGGTCATTTCCACCGGCACGGACAGGCTGCTGCGGGACGAAACAGGGGCCGGGGCCCTGCACACCCGCTTCACTATCCGGGCCCTCCGGGACCAGGCCCTGAAGGCCGCCCGGAACATCGGCCTGGACAGGGTAGTCCTGCTTCCCACCCCCTTCTCCGATGACGCGGGTTTCCTGCGCTCCGGGATCAGCGCCCAGACCATCACGGCCCTTCCCCGGGCGGAGGCTTCCAGCTTCGCCTCCCTGGTGCGGGCCCGGCCGGAACTGGCGGGGGCCCTGATCAGCAGGGAACAGGCAGGCAGGCTGGAAGCGGCCCTGATTCCGGAAACCTGGCGCCGGCTCAACACCCCCGGCGATACCCACCACAAGCTGAGTCCCGAACATTTCGACATGGTTTCCCGCTTTGCCGGGGAACTTTTAAGGGAATAGGGAAAAAGAATAAGGAAAAATTAAAACTCCACCGTCCTGCCGGTCTTATCGGACTGGTATATCGCCTCGATCATCTTTGTCATGACAAGGGCGTCCTCAAGACCCAGGTACTCCGGGCTTGGGGAACGACTCTCGCAGGCATCGGCGAACTGGATAACCGGAGAAGGCCGCCCCGGGGGAAGGCTAAGCGGGGAGGCGTCTTTAAGCCGGAGGCCGTCCAGAGTCTTGGTACTGACGCGGAGTTCCGGGCCTTTCATAAACACTGAACCGGCGGTCCCGTATACCTCCAGGAGGTCGGGGACGCCGAAGGTAACAAAGGCGGTTTCCATGATACCCAGGATTCCGTCTTTAAATTCGGCAAGCGCTACGGCGTTTTCATCGGAGGATGTGCCCAGGGGATTACTGGTTAAACCGCTGATCCTTTTTGGGGCCCCGAACAGGAAAGAAAGAATATACACCGGGTGGGCCCCCAGGTCCATCATGGCCCCGCCGCCGGTCAGGGAAGTATCGAACCAGTAATCCGGCAGCCAGCGGTCGCTTACCCCGCTGTGGCTGCGGCGGAAACGGGCGCCGGTAATCCTCCCCAGGGCCCCCTCATCCACCAGTTTTTTTATGTAGAGAACCTGGGGACTCGTCCGCAGGGGCAGGCTGATGGTGAAATTGACCCCCGCCCGGCGTATGGCCGCGGCAATTTCTTCAGCCTCCGCCAAGCCGGGGGCCAGAAGCTTTTCGGTAAAAATATCCTTCTTCGCCTCCGCCGCCTTGCAGAGCAGTTCCCGGTGCATAGTGGTAGGAGAAGTACAAATCACCGCGCTAAAATCGCCGCGGGTGATAAACGTATCGTAATCCTCCTCAAACTCAAGACCCCATTCGGCGGCCATGGCGCGGCCCCGCCGGGGATTTTCGTCCCACAGGGCGCAAAGCCGGGCTTTTCCGCTTTCCCGCAGTTCCCGCACATAGTCTTTCGCGTGGACATGCCAGGCGCTGATAATCCCCAGGTTTAACATAGGTTCCTCCTCAAATTAAAGCCTGCCCATAATGTAAACACATTAAGCCGCCCGGCGCCAGCAGGCCAGGACAAACGCATGGGAATTTTCATTGTCCTTTTTTGGGCGCATCCCCGCCCCCTGCGGGGGCGGGGACCGGGCTATCGCTGCAATCTTTTGGCTTCGCCAAAAGTATTTCCGCTCTATCCCTTGCGCGTTCCCTGTGGTGGCATTTTTGCCGGTATGGCATGGCAAAATGGTTGACAAGAATAGAATATGCCTGTATAACGATAAATAACATGGTGTTTTTTTCGTAGTTAACCGGTAAAACCTTTCCCGAAAATTACAGATGGATTTTCCATGATGGGGAAGGTGTATTTACAGCTCTGGGGGTTAATTATGAAAAAGGGTCATGTGAAAACCGGCTCAATTATAGATATTGTTACCGATCCTTTCGGCCTTACTTACAATGAAATTTATGATATTATCGGGGAACCCGGCTCCAAAATACTGTATTCATTGCTTTATAAAAACATTTCCCAAAGAGAATCCCATACGCTATGGATAAGGGATATTTTTAGGGATGCCGGTACGGCAAAATATATCTTTGAATTACCGGACGATAAATGTATAGAAACTGTTTGTATAAAACGAAAAACCGGAATGACTGCCTGTGTAAGCACCCAGGCCGGCTGTCCGGTTCAATGTATCTTTTGTGAATCAGGCAGGGAAGGGCTGATAAGAAATTTAACGGCATCTGAAATAGTGCAGCAGGTTGCCTTCCTGAAAGGTCAAATAAATAGAATTGTTTTTATGGGTATCGGGGAACCCTTGTATAATTACGACTCATTGATAAGGGCCATACATATTTTACGGGACAGGGACGGAATGAATTTCCCCACGGATGGTATAACCATTTCGACGGTCGGGCCGATAAAACCATTGAAAAAACTGCGGGAGGAACATATAAAAATACAGTTGATTTTATCGTTGCACGCAACGGCACAAAACGTTAGAGATTATCTAATACCCGGAATGAGGGGTAATGACATTAACGAAACGGTTAAAACCGCATTATCATATTCAAAACGCCACGGCAGGAAGTTGGTAATCGCATATTTATTATTGCCCGGAATAAACGATAAATATTCGGATATAAGGCAATTAGTTGAATGGTTTAAGCATGAAAATGTAATGGTAAATTTGCTGGAGTACAACCAGACCAACCAAAGAATTATAAAAAGGATAAACAAACAGGATATTGAACGATTTAAAAATAAACTGGAAAGTAATGGTGTTGAAGCAAAAATCAGGGTATCCCATGGAAATAAAATAAAAGCCGCATGTGGGCAATTAGCGGGTAAATATAATAGAGCTGCTCAAAAATTCAGTTAATAGAGTTGTTCAAAAACTTCAGTTTTTGAACAACTCTAATGTAAACACATTATAGACAGATACTAATTATCGTCCCACAGCCAGGTGGACAGGTAGCGCTCGCCGGTGTCGGGGAGGACCGTGACGATCAGCTTTCCCTTGTTTTCCGGCCGCCGGGAGACCGTCAAAGCCGCTTCCAGGGCGGAGCCGGAGGAAATACCCACCAGGATACCTTCTTTTTTTGCCAGCAGCCGGGCGGCGGTCCCCGCCTTAAGATCGTCGGTAAGGTAAATTTCGTCCACCACGTTTTTGTCGTAAACCTGGGGTACAAAACCCGCGCCGATTCCCTGGATCTTGTGGGAACCCGGACTGCCGCCGGAAAGTACCGGGCTGGCGGAAGGTTCCACGGCGATCACCTTAAGGCCGGGCTTCTTGGATTTAAGGAACTTCCCCGCCCCGGACACCGTGCCCCCGGTGCCAACCCCGCCGATAAGGATGTCGATCTTCCCATCCGTATCCTTCCAAATCTCCGGCCCCGTGGTTTTTTCGTGGATCTCCGGGTTGGCGGGGTTGTTAAACTGCTGGGGGATAAAGGAGTTGGGGATGGAAGCCGCCAGCTCCTCCGCCCTGGCGATGGCCCCCTTCATGCCCTTGGCCCCTTCGGTAAGTTCAAGTTCCGCCCCCAGGGCCTTCAGCAGCTTCCGCCGCTCGATACTCATGGTCTCCGGCATGGTCAGGATGATCCGGTAGCCCTTCACCGCCGCCACATAGGCCAGGCCGATGCCGGTATTGCCGCTGGTAGGCTCAATCAGCACCGTTCCCCCCTTTATTTTGCCGCTCTTTTCCCCCGCTTCGATAAGGGACAGGGCAATCCGGTCCTTCACACTGTGGAGGGGGTTAAAACTCTCCAGCTTCACATACACCGTGGCCCCGCCGTCGTTGATCTTATTGATCTTCACCAGCGGGGTGTTCCCGATAAGATCCGTAATTTTTTCTACCCGCGCCATATTTCCCTCCTGGGTTATACCCTAGTAAACTTATATGTTTTATATACAATATTTGCCGCCTTTTGTCAA